>NZ_JAOQJO010000014.1:0-133915 GCF_025567015.1 Waltera acetigignens
AAAATTATTCGATTTCAAGCAATTTTTAAAGACACGGTGGAATTTACCTGTGCACTGGAATTTAAAATTTCAAGTCAGCGCAAATGTATTATTTTTTCTTACGTTTACACTTTGTATCACAAAACTTCTACACTTCAAATACTCGGAAGTGTTTCTGAACAGATTCATATTTCCCTGTTTCGTAATTTAGTATTTTCCATACCGGATTTAATTGCTCGTCCGTTAACGGAGTAACCTGATTGTCTTTATCCAGCCATGCAAAAATTATCTGTTCTGATTCTATCCAGGTTAAGTTTTTATCCTTCTTTATCTCATCAATATTCTCCTAAATATTTTTCTAGTCATTGCAATATAAAATTGCTTATACAGTCTCTCCCTTAAGAGTCCTGGTATTCTGGATAATATACAGAGCGACCGATATGACCATCATTATAGCGCACAAACCAATCAACAGATCTGATACCATCGGTGTAATGTGGAACCATATAATATGCACCGTTGCAGTTCCATATAATAAAAAGGTTACTATCTTTCCATGCCAGTCTGCACCATGTACTTTTCCCGTCTTTCGTATCACAAGACATCCACTGACTACCATATACAGCTCCTTACCTGCCATTATTACGATTAAAAGAAGCACATGCGGAAAACGAGTAAACAGACAGATTAACATCGCTGCCTGTGTCAGCTTATCAGCCACCGGATCAAGTATTTTTCCTAAATTACTAATTCTATGGAATCTTCTTGCGATATATCCATCAGCAAGATCCGTAAGACCAGACAGCAATAAGATTTCACCAGCTAACAGAGGATTTTTCTTTACACAATAACTCCATATAATTACCGGAATCAGACAAAGCCGAAAAAAAGAAAGAAGATTAGGAACCGTAATAATTCTATTCAAATTTTCTTCCTGATTCACTTCACTCTGCATGTACGGTCACCTCACTTTCCTTTTTTTTAGACATAAACCAATAAAATATAACACAAAATGCTAAAGCAAACACAACACCAAAAACATTTTGAATCACTCTAAGACTAACCGCTCCTTGTAGTCCATAAGTCTCTGCAGCAATGGCTAAAGCACCAAATGTGTTAAATACTGCCTGCCAGCCATATTGTGCTGAAAATCCTACACCGATTCCACCAAGAATTCCTATATATGCATAGATTGACGAAGGAAGCAGAAAATATAATACTGTAAAACATATAACACCTGCAATATTTCCGACAATCCTTTTACGGACTCTGTAGTGCATATCTTCCATAAACGGCAAAATCGTGGACATGGCCGCAATACCAGCCCACATTGCACGTGGCATATTACAAAGTTCTGCAATGCAAAGGACAATCGGTACGCATAAAATCTGACATATCTGCCATTTTGTTCTGGAAGAAGTGATATCAAATTCTTGTATCAGATCTTTCAGATTTCTTTTATAGGTTCTGTTTTTATGATTTCGATAAAATACGAAGCAGGTAAGTGCTGCACCTAAAGCCATTCCGACTAATCGCATCTGATAGCTTTTTCCCGTAACATCATAACCATATAGCAGTAGATACCCAAGAACCAATGTAGATTGATTAAACATGAATGGATTATGGCATCCGAACAGAATCAACACAGCCAGTGCCGCAATATTTAACAGCATTCCCAATACCGGTGAAAACTGATTTGCTAAATGCGGACATACAGTCATAATTACAAAGAACAAAGCCAAAAGCATCGTAGATTGTCCGGTGTGGATCCCCAGATCCGCATTTCTAAACACCATGAGACATAATAAGACTACTACACCTACAATGCTGTTCTCATTTCCAAATAGGATACTGAAAATACTAACAAAGAAAAAACAAAATGCCATTGTAGCAGCTATCTTCACCAGATATACCCACATATGATATAATTTTTCTTTTAGTGTTTCACTCTTTTTCAACAGGTTTTTAGAACCTGCCTGATTTAACTGCAACTCCTGATAAAATGTCATGTAATTCCTCCTCTATCTGTTTTTCTTAAACTTATATGGCCTCATCTTTCTGTATTGGAAGCTCTACAACAAATCTGCATCCACCATATTCCCGGTTTTCTGCCTTGATTGTCCCGCCAGCACTATCTACGATCCGTTTCGCAAGTGCAAGGCCGAGACCATTTCCTTCTGCTTTGTGAGAACCGTCTGCCTGATAAAATTTATCAAATATTCTGGTTTTCACATCATCCTCTATTCCCGGTCCTTCATCTTCCAGAATAAACATTACAGAATCCTTTTCCTGCTTCAAAAACATCATAATTGTCCCCTTTGCAGGACTGAACTTAATCGCATTATCTAAAAGATTCATCCATATATGCATAAAAAGTCCCTCATTCCCAGTATATTTAACTTCCTCAAGCTCTACCTGGAAACCAATTTCTTTTTCTGTCCATTTTGTCTCCAGGGAAAGAAATGCCTGACGGATCTGTTCATCCAAACGATATTCTGTTTTTTTCATTGGTATGTTCTGATTCTCTAACTTGGATAACAGCAAAATATTTCCAACCAATCCGGAAAGCCTTTGGGTATTAAACAGGATTTTTTCTACATATTCCTCTTGCTCCTGAGACAGTTCTTCTCCCTGAAGAAGCATTGTATACCCTTCAATGGCATTGATCGGGGTCTTAAACTCATGAGAAACATTGGAGACAAAATCCATCTGCAGTACTTCTGTTGCACGAAGTTCTTTTGTCATAACGTTAAAACTTTGATAAGATTCTCCAACTTCTGCTATACGGCTGTTCGTTTCCAAATGCTGTTCAAAATCTCCCCGAGAAACTTCCTTCATTGCTTTACTGAGTCTGGTAATTGGTTCCAGTAACTTTGCATTAATAAAGGAAGTGATCAGCCCTGCAATCAATGTATTGAAAATCAAAAGCCAGCCAAGCACAGGTATGCTGCCCGGCAGATGAAAAAAATGATTCAAAAAAGCAAATAATAACGCAGATATGACTGTTGAAAATACAAGTGCCAGCCAGATTGCACCAGTCAGACAGGATCGGATCCGCAATCCTTTTTCTTTCTTTTGTTCCATTATTTTTTCACCACCTTGTATCCAATTCCACGCATTGTTACGATTTCAAAATCAGGGTTATCTTTCAAACGCTCCCTGATTCTTCCTATATGTACCTCTATCGTATGTGGGTCTGCCTCCGTCTCGTATCCCCATACTTCATCCATCAACTGTTGTTTTGTAAATGTTCTGCCTGGCGAAGCTGCAAGCTTATATAAAAGCAGGAATTCTTTTTTAGGCAAAACAAGACTTTCCTTATCAGTTGTAACCGTCATTGCATCATAATCAAACTCTGTTGAACCGATCACAATTTTGTGTTCATTCAGTATCTGTGCACGGCGAAGCAGTGCTCCGACTCTTAAAACCATTTCATTCACGTTTACCGGTTTTACCATATAATCGTCACTTCCCGAAAGAAATCCCTGGCGCATATCATCAAAGGAACCTTTCGCAGTGATCATAAGTACCGGTATCTGATATCCTGCTGAACGGAGTTCCGACACCAGTTCATAACCATCCATAACCGGCATCATAATATCGGAAATGATCAGATCAATGTACTCTTTATCCAATATTTCTAATGCCAGTGCTCCATCCGATGCACTTTTGACCTGATATCCATTCTTCTCAAGCACTTTTTGGAATAGCTGGCTTAATTCTTTATCATCTTCTACAATTAATATTTGAAACACGATCTTCTTCCTCCTTTATCAGAACAGATACCTTGCCCATCCAAGCAGATGCTGTACCAAAAGTACGTTTCTCTGACGCTTCTTTGTCAATTCAATTGGCTCTACATGATACGGATCACGATAGGTTCCATCTTCCAATACCTGTCGGGACACTCTTTCATATTCCATCATGCCTTCTTCCAACTGTTTATTAATCTCTCTGCTACGTATTACAAGCATCAGTTCCGTATCCAGATACGTGCTTCTCATATCCATGTTAAAGGAACCGATTACGGATAGATCATCATCAATCAGAATGCTTTTTCCGTGGTAAGAATAGCCGCCTTCATACTCCCAGATATCAATTCCTGTATTTAAAATTCTGTTTCTGTTTCTCGCATAATCAGCAGAACCAAACGGATTTCCATTGTTGGCAACCGAATTGGTCATGATAGAAAAATCCGGAACTCTCTCCGCAATCTCTTTCCATGTATTATACATCATATCATTACAGATAATATATGGTGTATGAATTTTCACGCGCTCTTTTGCATTTTTCATTAGTTCTCCCAGTTGATACCAGACTACTGGTTCCTTGGGACCTGTGTGAATAGGATTTGACACTAATGCAATCTTTTCTGTCTCAAAAGTTTCGTCCGTGTAATCGGTATCGCAGATTCTTTCCTTATTCTCTTCAAAATATTTCTGATAGCCGTTCTGCAGCTCTAAAACTGCGTTCTTTACAGATTGTCTATTTGCCAGTTTTTTATTGTCATGAAAATAACCACTGTCTTCTTGTTCCCATATCGTTTCAAAATACTCTAACAACTGGTTAACTGAATTTTCTTTCTCAGGTTCATCGCAAACCACTAACACGTCTCTGTCATAGTTCTTATGTCCCGGAAAATCACCCAGGAAATAATTGTATGTATTTCTTCCCCCAAGAATATATGTCTTACCATCTGCAATCAAATATTTATCATGCATTCTACCCATCATCTTCCATGGTTTCAACGGATTGGCCTTATTATATAGTTTAATTTCAACATTCTCATGGGAAGATAATCCATAGAAATACGGATTTCCTTCCATATCAATCCAGCTCTCCATTCCATCTACTAACAGACGAATATGTACACCTCTGTCTGCCGCATCATGCAGTGCTCCTAAAATCAATTTTCCACTTTCATCGGATTGAAATGCAAAAGTAGAAAGAATAATTTCCTTTTTTGCATTCTTGATCAAACGCACTCTTTGTAAAAGCGCTTCTGGATTCTTTTCTATGATTACTGCCCGTTCTGTATTTTCACTGCATTCGTTCCATGACCCATTTTTTGTTTCTTTTTTGGTTGTATTGGACACTTCCGGCTGCTTTTTATATGCAACGCAGATTCCGAGCAATTCATAAAAAGCCACACATAAAAAAATTGCCAGTATAACAAGAAGGATTTTACATATTTTATGCTTTTTCATTGTACATCACCTGATTCCTTTTTATTTCATACTTATACAATACAAAGTCAATCTCAATTTAACCTCAACAAGGTTTGTTTTTTCATCCATGCAAAATCTTCTTTGTACAACAGACTGTTAGATATAGCAAAAACGGCCTTTCAAAAACAGTTAACTTCTAAATCAACTGTTTTTTGAAAGGTCGTTTCATCAGATTCTTATAGCAATCCAGCAAATAATCTCATAAATAATTGTCCCAGTCGCAAATATGCACTTCGTCCGGTTTGATATTGGTCTGTCACATCACGACATTCTCCCATCGTTCTTATCAGATCATTTTTTATATCCACAACTGCCTGACAATCTGCCATAAAACAGCCGTTTTCAAAATGGTGATATAAACTTCGATAATCCAAATTAATTGTTCCACAAGTTGCCATACAGTCATCTGCCACACTCATTTTTGCATGACAGAAACCAGGAGTCCACTCATAAACACGAACACCATGTTTAACTAATCCATGATAAAAAGAACGAGTTATATTATAAATGAATTTTTTATCAGGAATACCAGGTGTGATAATTCTTACGTCTACCCCTCGCTTAGCAGCCAGACATAACGCATGCGTCATTTCATCTGTTATGATTAGATATGGAGTCATAAACCAACAATATTTTTCAGCTTTATTTATCATACTGATATAAACTTCTTCTCCTACTTGCTCATTATCCATAGGGCTGTCTGCATAAGGTTGAACAAACCCAGTTTGCTGTGCCGCATAATCATAGCGGAAAAGGTATTTACTAAAATCAGAATCATTAGCATCCTTATTACTTACTGCATTCCACATTTCCAAAAATGTCACCGTAAGCGACTGAACAGCATCTCCTTCTAAACGAATACCTGTATCTTTCCACTGTCCATACGGGTGTGTGTAATTAAAATATTCGTTTGCTAGATTATATCCACCTGTAAATCCGACTTTTCCATCAATAACTGTTATTTTTCTATGATCACGATTGTTCAAAAACAGATTTAAACCTGGCATAAACGGATTGAATACACGGCAATGAATTCCTATTGCCTCCATTTTTTTCACAAAATCTGTGTTAATAAAGCCTATAGAACCCATATCATCGTAGAATACTCTAACTTCCACACCTGCTTTTACTCGCTCTTCCAGAACATCTTGAATCTTATGCCATGCTTCAGCGTCTTCTATCGCATGATATTCCATAAAGATAAACTTCTGTGCTTTCTCCAAATCCTTAAGCTGTGCCTCTAATCCTTTCACTGCTTCATCAAAATACACAATATCCGTATTCTGATAGATTGGATACTGCGAATTTCTTTGTATGTAACTTGCTATATTTCCTGCTTTCGGAATTGTTTCTTTTATTCTGCTCAAACACTCCTGACTGTCCGGAAGCATTGGTAACAATTTGCTATCAATTTCTGCATATCGCTCACGCATTTTATGTGTGCCACCATTCAAACCAATCAACAAATACAGGCCTACACCCATAATTGGGAAAATCAGAATTAAGATGACCCAGGGCATTTTCATAGAGGATGTCTTATTTGATGCGTACAATCCCAAAACCAAGATTCCACTCAAAATCCTTGTAAATAAATTTATGATTTCTGCATATTCATTCAAGCGTGTTACGATAGTAATAATAAAAATCACTTCCAGAAGAATGCAGATTATGGAAAAACACAGCCGTTTTACCCCATTTTTTGTTTTTGCTTTGCCCTCTAAAGTATCTTGTTTCATATATATTCCACCTTCCTACTTGCTCAGTTTTCTCCCTAAATTTCGTAGAACATACCAATTTTGTCTTTTATTCTCTGCATTTCATTATCTGCTTCAATGATAGCTCTTGCAGAATGAAGTAATTCTTCACTTATCTCATCATAGCCAGGCATTTCTTCAATTCCTTTTTTATAGCGAAGTTGATGTTCCAATGTTGCCCAGAAATCCATACCATTGGTTCGAATCTGTAATTCTACACGCATAGGTGTTTTACCCTTAGCAAAAAATACTGGTATTTCAACAATCATATGATAGCTTCGATAACCATTCGATTTTGGATTTTTTATATAATCTTTTATTTCAATAACTTTAATATCATCCTGTTGGGTAATCAAATCTGATATCATATAAATATCGTCAATAAACGCACAAACTATTCGAACGCCTGCTACATCATTGAGATATGTCTGTATATTTTCTGTTGTAAATTCATATCCCATCTTCTGCAGTTTATCGTAAATACTATTGGGCTTCTTAATTCTTGTTTTTATAAAAGAAATAGGATTTCGATTGTTCTCAGCTGAAAATTCATCATCCAAAACCTCAAGTTTAGTTTGTATCTCCCGAATAGCACAACGATACATCATCATTAAATTATAAAATTTTGTAGCATTATTTAAAAACTGTAGTGATTCCGGACTGTCCATCCTGAGTTTTTTTACTTCATCTTTTGTCATGGAACTTTCCTTTCTACCTCATCCCTGATTTCAAAACATTATTTATTTTGATAGTTGATTCGTTCTCCTTGAATTACTGGATAACAAATCATTTTATCACTATCCAGATTTTCTACATGCATATCTACTGCACTGATCTGATGGTTTTCATAAGTATTGTAATAATAAATACCTTTTGTAACATTACAACACGACGTATACAATGTGATTTCATATTTTCCATCCGCTACTTCGCAACATCCTCGTTGCTGATCCACAGATCCGAGAATGTGGAAGAATTGGCTAACGCTTTCTTCCCCTGATTCACCTGAAATTGCATTTACCTTTGTAAAAGCCACACGTACAAAGCGTGAGGAAGATGAGAGATCTCCCGGAAGACCTAATCCTCCCATACCTCTACTATATGCATCAAGAGCCAAATTCTCGCAGAAAGTATTTCTGGGCTGTTTAGGAGATAAATACATATAATTATTTAGTTGAAACATCTGCTGTGGAAATGGCGGATTATTCGTAAGCACTCCTACTGGATTGTCATAAATATGTAAACCATCTGACATAGATTCTACCGTAATTGACTCATTCTCATCAGAAATGATCCAGTGTAATTGTGCTAATGGGAATTGCTCGCTGAAAGGAGTATTAACAATATTAATTCGTTCAAGAAGCTCGCGAACTTCAACTAAAGAAGAACACTGACTTAAAATCCACGGAATAAATTCAAACTGTGCAATATTTTCCACATCTGGCTTAATCGCGGCATAAACAGCATTTCCGACAAAATTCAGTCCTGCCATTGCCACTCCTTTTTCATTCATAGCATCATAATACAAAGGATAATCCTCTGCAACATGAGCCATTCCAATAATTGCATAATGATTTTTCATATCGCCAACATGGCGAAAATTAAACGCATAATTACGTGGTGTAATTACTATCTGATCACCATAAGAGAATTCATAATCGAGGGTTCGTCCAAAGTAAAAATCTTTTGTTTTATAAGTTGCTGCTGTACACATGATCGTTTATCCTCCTAAATAGATTGAAATATGTCAATGAGTTTTTTTCTTGAACAATAGTATAGCACAATCTTTATTTTGTTCCAACTTCATACATGATCATAACATGTAAACTTTAAACTATTTTCCTAGATTATTTCTCCATCAGTTTTTCAAACCAAGTATCCATAGCTAGGATGAATTGACCTACGTCTGGCAATTCTTGCAGCATTTCGTTTCTCGTATATATATTTTACCACATACTTTTTCCAAAGGCACTGACTTCTCAGCCCTTAATTTTCATCTCTGCTATTATACGTTCTTCCCTCTGTCTCTCTTCACAATAATCCCAGAAGTCTTTCAATGCTTCCTCATCCGATTTCCACGGCAATGGTATGGGATCCAATTCATCTAATCGCTTCACAAGTTTGCGTACCTCTTCGGTATCGAACTCCTCATCACTTGCCTCCATTACATAAAAAATCCAGTTTTTCATTTATCATTCTGATTTCTTCGTCTTTAGTCATGTTAAAACCTCACTACATTATATACGTGACAGTTTTCGACAAAATCTTATAAATTTTTTGAAATTATTTTCTATTATTTTCTATTCCAGACTGCTTCGGATGCACAAACCTCAGATGCACAAAAGATCCCGGGCTGCTCACCCGGGATCCTTTGAAAAGAGATGTATGAAACTATGCGTTGCATTTGTTCCTGTCGATCCATAATGTAAGCTCTTACATTTTGAATCATAATTATTCTACCATTATTTCGACTATTTGGCAAACAGATTTCTTACAGTTGCGAGTTTTTCGCACTTTTAGCCAAAATCAGGACTTCTTTTTTGTCTAATCCTCATATTTAAAGTAGTCAAAATCCGCTGCTTTGCGGCTTCCACAGCCTCCGTTGTTGGCATAGATGCCTACCAGCGTACCGGTATGGCGTTTAGGATCATCGGGAACACCCTCGTCACAGAGGTAAATGCAGTTCTCCAGAACTCCGACCTGCTCCCAGTTCTCTCCGTCATAGCTGTAATAGAAAGTTCTGGTCAGCTTCTCCACCACTACTTTCAGATACAGAGCGCCTTCCTTCACATGGTCCACTTCCGCCACCAGCTCCTCGCCGTGGTTGCGGTTGATGACCAGTTGGATCTTCCGTCCGCCCTCATAGCACAGAGAGCATCTGGCATAGGTGGCTGTACTGTAGTAGCAGGTCAGTCCCGCCTGTTCTCCGTCCTTATCCGGGTAGAATTCCAGCTTCGTCTCTGCCACGTAGGACAACTCCTGTTCTCTGCGTAACAACGTATTTTTCGCACGGATCTCATTCAACTGTCCGTCTCTGGTCCAGATCCTGTAATACCCGGGACGTTCCGTCAGTGACCAGGATCCGTTATCCGGGTTGCGCACGAACTCCCATTCCAGATTCAGCCTGGTATCGTTAAAATCATCAAATAAGTTTCTCTCGTAGATACACTCGGGAAGATCCGGTGCAATCTGTGTCAGGCTGGGGCCTTTTCCTTCGTTGACGGTAAACCAGCCGTCCTCCGTCCACTGTACGGGATCCAGAGCAGACTCTCTGCCTACGGTAGTATAGTTGCCCTCGTTAGGTCTTCCGCAGAGATAATAACACCACCACTGACCGTTCTGATCCTGTACCAGCTTGCCGTGTCCGGCTCTCTGAATGGGTGCCGCAGGGTCCTTCTGACGCATGACCGGATTATAGGGAGAACACTCATAAGGACCGTAGAAATTCTTACTTCTTCCCACATTGATGCCATGGCCGTAACCGGTGCCACCCTCAGCCACGATAGCGTAATAATAACCGTCCTTTTTCATGATATGGGGACCTTCAGAGCAACGCTCGCCCGTGCCTTCCCATGCGGTCTTCGCCGGACCCGCCACTGCCAGTCCGTCCGCCGTCAGGGGAACCGCCTGTGCTGCCTTGGCAATGATCATATATCTGCTGCCGTCATCATCCACGAACAGAGACGGATCGATATCGTCCACTTCCAGACATACCGGCTTACTATAAGGACCCTCCGGCCTGTCGGACACCATCACCAGTTGTCTGCGCATTACGTTGTTATCACGCTTGCCGTCCGCATTCAGGCGTAAGGTAACATAGATATAGTATTTTCCGTCCACATATTCAATATCCGGTGCCCAGATTCCGTGGGAATCCCGGATGTCGCTGAGATCCAGCCATTCCGGATTCGTGATGGCATGACCGATAATGTGCCAGTGTACCATATCCCTGGAATGGGAAATGGGGATCGCCGGAAAATACTGGAAACTGGAATTCACCATGTAATAATCGTTACCGACACGGATCACCGAAGGATCCGGGAAAAAACCGCGTTGTACAGGGTTATGATAAGTTCTAGGTTCACTCATAGGGAGTCTCCTTTTTACATGTATTAGTCTTTCTATTTGCGCAAAGCTGCGTGTACCACGCTCATACTATAAGTGTATTCTTTACCAACTCTCCTGTCGTGCCAGTTTCCCTTTTATTTTATGACAAATATTGCGTTTTCTCCGGACATTTCAAAATTTGGCATAATTATTCCATAATGGAATACTGCATCCACTCGTATAACAGCTTCGTGCCCTCCATGATCTCGGGCGGAAGCAGCGCGCGGGCCACCAGCTTTAATTCATCGGATTCGATGTCTGTTCTGCGAAGATGGGCATAATCGCCGTCAATGCTTTCTACGATGTATTCAAAACGATTCATAAGGGTATACCTCTTTCTTTGATGTGTTTGAGATAAGTTTAAGAGGTTTTTGGGGGAGAGTCAAGGGGATCTGACGCAGCAGCGGCTTATCGCATAAATTGCTTCGCAATTCATGCGATATCCGCTGGACTTCGCCATATCCGCACTAAAAAAGAAGCGCACTATTGCAAGCTAGCTTGCATAGTGTGCTCCCTTTTTAGCACGGCTGCGTCGAAGCGGTCCTGACGCTTACATCATTCCGCCCATGCCTGCGCCGCCGGCGGGCATTGCGGGGGTGTCTTCTTTGATATTAGCTACAACGCTTTCGGTAGTAAGTAGTGTGCTTGCTACGCTGGTAGCGTTCTGCAGAGCGCTTCTGGTAACCTTAGCGGGATCCAGGATGCCTGCGCTTACCATATCTACATATTCCTCTTTCAGAGCATCGAAACCGACACCGACCTCAGACTCACGTACCTTGTTGATGATAACGCTGCCTTCCAGTCCTGCGTTTGCTGCGATGTGATACAGAGGTGCTTCCAGTGCTTTCAGGACAATGCCTGCACCGGTCTTCTCATCACCTTCCAGACTTGCTGCCAGTTTGGCAACTTCCTTGGATGCATGAATGTATGCGGAACCGCCACCACAGATGATACCTTCCTCTACGGCTGCTCTGGTAGCTGCCAGAGCATCTTCCAGACGAAGCTTAGCTTCCTTCATCTCGGTCTCGGTAGCAGCACCTACACGGATAACTGCAACACCACCGGACAGCTTAGCCAGTCTCTCCTGTAATTTCTCTCTGTCGAAATCAGAAGTGGTCTCTTCGATCTGCTTCTTGATCTGTGCGATTCTGGACTGTAATGCTTCCTTATCGCCTTCACCGTCTACGATCACGGTGTTCTCTTTCTGTACCTTAACGGATTTTGCACGACCCAGCATATCCATTGTGGTATCTTTCAGTTCATAACCAAGCTCGGAGCTGATCACGGTACCACCGGTCAGGATTGCGATATCCTCCAGCATAGCTTTTCTTCTGTCACCATAGCCGGGAGCCTTAACGGCTACTACGTTGAAAGTACCACGCAGCTTGTTAACGATCAGGGTGGTCAGTGCCTCGCCCTCTACATCCTCAGCGATGATCAGCAGCTTAGCGCCGGACTGAACGATCTGCTCTAACAGAGGCAGGATCTCCTGAATGTTGGAGATCTTCTTGTCAGTGATCAGGATATAAGGGTTATCCAGAACAGCTTCCATCTTATCCATATCGGTTGCCATGTAAGCGGAAATATAACCTCTGTCGAACTGCATACCTTCTACCAGATCCAGTTCGGTCTGCATGGTCTTGGACTCTTCAATGGTGATAACACCGTTGTTGCTTACCTTCTCCATAGCATCTGCAACCAGCTGTCCTACAGCCTCATCCCCTGCGGAGATTGCAGCTACTCTTGCGATGTGCTCCTTGCCGTTTACTTTCTGGCTCATCTTACCGATGGCTTCTACTGCACATGCGGTTGCTTTCTTCATACCTTTTCTCAGGATGATGGGGTTAGCACCTGCTGCCAGGTTCTTCATCCCTGCATTTACCATAGCCTGTGCCAGAACGGTTGCGGTGGTAGTACCATCACCGGCTACATCGTTGGTCTTGGTAGCTACTTCCTTTACCAGCTGTGCACCCATGTTCTCGAATGCATCTTCCAGCTCGATCTCTTTTGCAATGGTAACACCATCGTTGGTGATCAGGGGTGCGCCGAAGGACTTATCCAGTACTACGTTTCTTCCTTTGGGTCCTAAGGTTACTCTTACGGTATCTGCCAGCTGGTTTACACCAGCCTCTAATGCTGCACGGGCTTCTGCGCCGTATTTAATCTCTTTTGCCATAATAATCAGCCTCCAATTTATTTGTTCTTAGTCTTAATTTCTTTTTAGGTTTGCAATTACTGAATGATTGCAAGGATGTCGCTCTGCTTTACGATGATGTACTCTTCATCATCCAGCTTTACTTCGGTTCCTGAGTATTTGGAATAGATGACCTGATCGCCAACCTTAACTTCCATCTTTACTTCCTTACCGTCTACGACACCGCCGGGGCCGACAGCAACAACTTCTGCCTGCTGGGGCTTTTCCTTATTCTGACCGGGGAGCACGATACCGGACTTGGTAGTCTCCTCTGCAACTAACTGTTTTAATACTACTCTGTCACCTAAAGGTTTCAAACTCATGACAACTGCCTCCTTATAACTATTTAAATATCATATTACTCTTTTTCATTTGTTAGCACTCATTTTTATCGAGTGCTAATTTCTATAGTTTATATTAGTTTTATATGCCGAGTTTTTCAAACGCATTCACCGTTATTTAAATAACTATTTCTTTTATTTTCTCGTTTTATCTCCGTTTTTCTAATGTTTTTATATTACATGTGTAAAAATGCGATTTAATATTTCGTTTATAATTCTGAAAATCCATATCCGGTTCATCCCTTGCAAACTCCTGTGCAGACATAAAGCTATACCGGTTACATCGTATAAGCAAAAAGCAGCCGGGGATCTTATCATTATCCCAAGCTGCTTCTGTTCCGCTCTGTATTTACTTTCCCGTCCTATGCGTTCTTGGATTCCTCATGCCATTTCTGCCACTTCTTCTTATAAATAAAGTAGCAGGGGATTCCTACGAATACCATTCCGCCTAAGATATTGCCGATGGTAACGGGAATAAAGTTGTTCAGGCTGTGCAGTACTGTCAGTCCCTGGATCTGCTCTGCGGTCAGGCCGTATGCTTCCTGTGCCTTTGCAACATACGCGGGATTCTGTGCAGCCATCATGCCTACGGGAATGTAGAACATATTTGCAACACAGTGCTCGAAACCGCCGACTACGAAGGCCATGATCGGGAAGAAGATCGCCCAGATCTTACCGACGATATCCGTAGCTGCCGCTGCCATCAGGATCGCAATACATACCAGAATGTTACACAGGATACCGGAGGTAATTCCTTTCAGCGGAGAAATGCCTACCTTGCCGACTGCCACTTTGATGGCATAAGCCCCCAGCAATCCGCCGGTGTAGTCCAGATTTCCGGAAAAGTAGATCAGGGTATCAATGATCAGCGCGCCGATCAGGTTGCTGAAATATACCACGATCAGATTGCGGATACATTCGAACCAGGTCACCTTTTTGCCTACCACGTCCATGACGATCAGGCAGTTGCCGGTGAAAAGTTCTCCACCTACAAATACAATGATCATCAGTCCCACAGGGAAGATGATACCGGCTACGAATCGGGCCAGACCTACGTTGTCAATAGCATGCGCCGCAGTACTGCTGGTAGCTCCGCCCAGTGCAATGAAAGCACCTGCCATAATGCCTAACAGGATCATCTTGCCCAGAGGAAGATGTGCCTTGCCCTCTCCGGCCTTCATGTTATTATCAATGACTTCTGCCGGGGTATTAAAATGCTGTTCCATATTTTCCCTCATTTCCGTACAGCCCTTATCTGCCGTACTTTCTCATACTCATTTACTACCTATATTACACGAAATCTGCGGCGGGAATCAAGCTTTTCCCCCTATGTATCTGATTATATACATTTCCTCTCACCGTTTTTGTCATAACACAATCTTTTTTTGTAAAATTTATGCAAAAAAATAGTAGACAAAAGCCGAAATGTGTAATATACTTAGGATGTTCGGCGAGAGCCGAACCGCTTATATAAGTAGATTTCCGGAAGAATTCCCCTTTTACACAATTAAAGTGGCTGCAGGTTTCCCGCCTGCGGCTGCTTTAATTGTGTTATAAGGTATTCTTTGTGGTTTTCCCCGGAATTGCAAAAGTTTTTGCAAAAATTTAAAATTTTCACTTGCTAAATGATAAACATCTATGCTATAATAGCTTTCGTCAGTGATTCAGCTGATACAATTTCATAGGGGAATAGTACAGCGGTAGTGCGGCGGTCTCCAAAACCGTTAACGGGGGTTCGATCCCCTCTTCCCCTGCTTTCAAAAGTCGATGTTATCGGCTTTTTTTATTTTCTGTTTTGGTAACACTTTTTACCTCACCATGGCGCGATCTGAAGAATCACGCCATGATGGGGTGTTATTTTAATGTGAATTAACAGGAATGTTTTTCATCATGATATTGAACATACGTTCGATTTATGTTATACTGTATTTGTGTAATCGAACAGAAAGCGGATGCGATTTTCCGATTGTTAGATGCCCTCTAGTCTTACAAAGGAGGGTGATGCCCATGAATACGATGGAAGTACTTACTCTGTTGTTAGTTGTCTTTGCAGCTTTATCATACATTGACAGACATGGTGACGATAATAACAAAAAGAAATAGCATCCCCTCGCCAAAGTAGATGCTATTTCTTTTCTAGTATTTTACTGAGGGCAAATCGGAATTTTCACCTCCGACTTACTTTCTAAATAGATTATACACCAAGAGGGATTGAGAAATCAATCCCTCTTACTTTTTTATTTCTCAAATCTCCTCTTTCTCCGCATCCGGCGCAATCACCGCCCCAATAGCGGTAGCATAATCAGAATACTCCGGAATAGTAATCTTTACATCCCACAGGCTCTTGAAGTCTTCGATGATCTGGCGGCACTCGAAGAATTTGGTCAGGCCGCCGATGAGGATATAATCCTTGATGCCGGTGTTCCGGGAGGCCAGGATTCCGGCCTGGCAGATGTTCTCGATGACCATATGGACGATACCAGCCGCGATGTCTTCGGGCTTGGACTGGGCATCCGCTTTGCCGAAGTTGGACGCAGTCACGTCCAGGTTCAGGCCGGGGAGCTTTTCCTTGGCCAGATCGCCGATCCGCAAGTCGATCTTTGCCACATCACCTTTCCGGGACAGAGGGACGATCTCATGGATGTCCCCGGTATTCAGTATGATCGAGGACAGTCCGCAGATGGTTCCGCCACCGAGGCCGACACCACCTAAATGCTTCATCTCATTCTCCGTCACCTTGACGAAAAAGCTTCCGGTTCCCATACTGATAACGATAACTTCCTTTTTATCCGTCAGATAATAGCCTCCGGTTCCTGTGGCAACGAATTCATCTACCTTATAGGTCGGACGATCGTATACCGCTTTCTCCACATATTTGCTTCCCACGCCGGTGATATAGACACCTTCCACATCTAAAAGCTGCAGATTATTCTCATACAGATATCTTCCGAAAGCACCGTAGAGGGATGCCACCTGGCTGTCTGCCTTGACTGCCATGGGCGGAAGCATATGTTCTCCTTCAAAAGCTACGATCTTGGTGGTACTGCTGCCGATATCAATTCCTATTCTTACGGCCATATCTTTGTCCTCCTCATAATGAAATGCTAAAAAGCTTCTTTAGAACAATCGGTCCATGGCATCCTGCACGGAGCTGACGCCGATGACACGGATTTTGCTTCCTTTTTTGCACTCTTCCAGTGACACGTAGGGCACCACGCATTCCTCGAAGCCCAGTTTCTCCGCCTCCGCCACACGCTGTTTTGCCATGCTGACCGCGCGGACTTCGCCGCTTAATCCCACTTCTCCAAAAGCTACCATTTTCGGATTCAATGCCTTATTCCGGAAGCTGGACAGAATCGCCAGCACGATTCCCAGATCAATGGCCGGCTCCTGGATCTTGATACCTCCCGTAATATTCACGTAGGCATCGCAGGAGGACAGCTGCACTCCCGATCTCTTCTCCAATACCGCCATCAGCAGGTTCACACGGTTGAAATCCGTACCGGTGGTCTGTCTTCTGGGGATGCCGAAATTACTGTGGCACACCAGTGCCTGCAATTCGATCAGAAGCGGTCTGGTGCCCTCCATGGTACACGCCACCACAGAGCCGCTGGCATTCTCCGGCCGTCCGTTCAGCATATATTCCGAAGGATTCTTGACCTCTGCCAGTCCCGTTTCCCGCATCTCGAAAACACCGATCTCGTTCGTAGATCCAAAACGGTTCTTCACCCCCCGCAGAATACGGTAGGACGCATGTCTGTCCCCTTCAAAATAAAGAACAGTATCCACCATATGTTCCAGCACTCTGGGACCTGCCACCGTACCTTCCTTGGTCACATGGCCTACAATGAAGATTGAGATTCCCAGTCCCTTTGCCAGCTGCAGCAAAATACCGGTGGATTCCCGCACCTGAGACACGCTTCCCGGCGCCGCCGACACGTTCTCGTTGTACATGGTCTGTATGGAGTCGATGATCACGACCTCCGGCTTGCTCTTGCGGATCACTTCACTGATGATATCCAGATTCGTCTCACACAGTAGCAGCATATGCTCCGAAAAAGCCCCCAGACGATCCGCCCGCATCTTGATCTGTACCTTGGATTCCTCACCGGAAATATACAATACTTTATGTCCCGCCGTGGATAAGTTATGGCAGACCTGCAATAACAGTGTGGATTTACCGATACCGGGGTCTCCGCCTACCAGCGTCAGAGATCCCTGCACAATGCCGCCTCCCAGCACCCGGTCCAGTTCCTTAATTCCGGTGAGAGTCTTATTTTCCTCCCGGATAGCGATCTCCGACAGCACACAGGGCTCCGAAGCCTCTCTCCTGTCTCTCTTTGCACCGTTTCCGGTATTTTTCAATTCCGTTTTATCTATCGTCTCTTCCACGAAAGTATTCCACTCTCTGCAGCCGGGACATTGTCCCAGCCATTTCGTGGATTCATAGCCACAGTTCTGACAGAAAAATACAGTGGCCGTCTTTCCTTTTGCCATGCTCTCTCCTCAATCATTGTAATACCTATTCAGCCCCCGCAAAACCGCCTCCGGAAACTCTGAATATTTAAAAAAAGCCCAGTCACGAAGTACTACAATGTCCTCCGTGCCTGGACTCCTTTGCAGTGCGTCCTTACGCCTCTACGATCTTAACAGGTACTTCACCTGCTGCTTCCAGTTCTACGCTCAGGCTCAGTTTGCCGCCAAGTCCGGTTTTCATGGTTCCTACGTTCTTACCGTCGATAAATACTTCGTACTCGGTATCGTCCTTCAGTCCTACAGTGATCTGGGAATCCTCGTCACCTTCTACGATGAACTCCACACTGTTGTCAGCTTCCTTGAACTCCAATACACTGGTTCCGGGAACAGATTCATATAAAAACATGCCGTTCTTTTCCAGCTTTGTCATCTCATTGTAGGTCTTAACCTTCAGCAGATCTCCTGCATGCTCATAATCTTCCACTTTTGCCTTCTTGGCCAGCTTGTGATTACCAAAACTGATAGATCCGTCTGCTTCACTGCGAAGTATTTCTTCCACTACTGCCATCTGTCTGTCCTCCTGAAAGTAACTGCATCCGCAATACATCTTTCTCTTTCGTTCTTTGCGAATGGGGTTTGAATAGTTACAGTATAATATATCTCACCCTGTTTTTCTACAAAAAGTTTTATTTATTTTGTAACTATTCAGAGTCATGTAAATTGTGTCATAGGTACGTCGAATGCTTGCATTCGTAAGAACCTTTGACGTAATTTATAGGACGAAGTAACCTCAATGAGCAAAAGGAACGCTCTGCAAGAGCGATTTTGCAAATTGAGTGACTGAATAGTTACAAATACTTAATTTTTCACGGTAAATACAACTTTTCCATCCTTGAATCCGGCGGATACCTTATCTCCCGGTACCACCTTTTTCTGCAGGATCTCCTCTGCCAGAGCATCCTCTACCACGGACTGGATTGCACGCTTCAAGGGTCTTGCTCCCATCTTGTTATCCGCATATTTGGATACCAGATGCTCCTTCAGCGCTGCTGTGATGGTCAGATGGATCCCCAGCTGATCCTCACATCTCTTGTACAGATTGGATGCCAGAAGATTCACGATCTCCTTCATGTTCTCATTGTTCAGCTGGTGGAACACGATAATATCATCAATACGGTTGATAAATTCCGGCTTGAAGCTGCGCTTTACTTCTTCCATGACATTGGATTTCATCTTCTCGTAATCCTTTGTCTCGCTCTTCTCTGTGGCAAAGCCCAGATTCTTGGGATCCACGATACGCTGTGCACCCGCATTGGAAGTCATGATCAGCACAGTGTTCTTGAAGCTGACCTTGCGTCCCTTGGAGTCCGTGATATGACCGTCATCCAGTACCTGCAAAAGTACATTAAATACATCCGGATGCGCTTTCTCGATCTCGTCAAACAGAACAACAGAGTAGGGATTACGGCGAACCTTCTCGCTCAGCTGTCCGCCTTCTTCAAAGCCTACATATCCGGGCGGTGATCCGATCATCTTGGAGACCGAATGGCCTTCCATGTATTCGGACATATCAACACGGATCATGGCATCTTCAGAGCCGAACATGGCTTCTGCCAATGCCTTGGACAGTTCCGTCTTACCAACACCGGTAGGACCTAAGAACAGGAAGGAGCCGATGGGACGGTTGGGATCTTTCAGACCCACACGGCCTCTGCGCATGGCCCTGGCCACTGCGGTCACTGCTTCCTCCTGGCCGATGACACGCTTATGCAGCGTCTTCTCCAGTTTTAACAGTCGTTCGCTCTCTTTTTCCGCCAGCTTCTGTACGGGGATCTTGGTCCACTGGGCAACGACCTCGGCGATTTCATTCTCACCGATACTGATAACATTGCCCGCTTCCTGTTTCTCCCGCTTTTTCATCAGGCGGTCATATTTTTTCACCAGCGCATCCTGCTGCTTCTTGATCTCTGCCATCTGGTCAAATGCTTCCATGCGGATAGCTCTCTCCATCTCCTGATCCATCTCGTGGATACGATCAGCGATCTCCTTCGCTTTATCCGGGGCATCCAATGCACTCAGTCTTGCGCTTGCCGAAGCTTCATCGATCAGATCGATGGCCTTATCCGGCAGATTTCTGTCATTGATATAACGGCTGGACAATCTGACAGCAGCCTCAATGGCCTCCGGGGTGATCTGCACATGGTGATGATCCTCATATTTTCCTTTGATGCCCTCCAGAATGCGGACCGCCTCTTCCTCTGTAGGTTCTTCCACAGTCACCGGCTGGAATCTGCGCTCCAGAGCCGCATCCTTCTCAATATACTTGCGGTATTCCGCAATGGTGGTGGCACCAATCAGCTGGATCTCTCCACGGGCCAGGGAAGGCTTCATGATATTGGACGCGTCAATGGCGCCTTCCGCACCTCCGGCACCAATGATCGTATGAAGTTCATCCAGGAATAAAATAATATTCCCGTCCTCCGTCACTTCCTTCAATACCTTCTTGATACGTTCCTCGAACTCACCACGGTACTTACTTCCTGCCACCATTCCCGACAAATCTAATGTCAGTACTCTCTTATTCTGCACGGTAAAAGGTACGTCTCCTGCCACAATGCGGGCTGCCAGACCTTCTACCACGGCGGTCTTACCTACACCGGGTTCTCCGACGAGACAGGGATTGTTCTTCGTGCGGCGACTTAAGATCTGCACTACTCTGCGGATCTCTTCTTCTCTGCCTACCACAGGATCCAATTTTCCTTCTCTGGCCAGAGCCGTCAGGTCTCTGCTGTATTGTTCCAGTGTAGACTGCTTCGCCTTGCGGTCTCCCTTTTTCCCCAGATCTTCCTTGTACAGATTGCCGTCCTGTCCGATGGCGATCAGGGTATCTACATAGATCTTCTGCACATTGGCTCCCAACGTGTTCAGCAGACGCACGGCAACATTCTCGCCCTCTTTGATCAGTGCAAGAAGCAGATGCTCCGTGCCGGTCTGCTTCTGTCCGAAACGGGCAGCCTGGCGGTGTGCCTCTTCCAGAATCCGGGCAGCTCTGGGAGAATATCCCTCTTTGTCCTTCACGGCCACACCGTTTTCAAAGGCGATCAGATCCCGGATCATTTCCATGACCTGATCCACTTCTACTCCGTTATCCGCCAACACTTTTGCGGCTACACCGGTATCTTCCTTCAGGAGTCCCACCAGAATGTGTTCGGTCCCGATATAGCCCTGTTTCAGGCCTCTGGCACATCTGCCGGCCTGGGCAAGCGCATTCTGCGCTTTATCCGTAAACTGTGACTGCATCAATTCAGTCCTCCATATTCTTCATAAATTTCATCAATCAATTCATGTACTTCCTGCCTGGAAATATTTTTGCAGCTGCTCTTAGCAAGTATTACCTGCAGTTCCTTCCGCAATTCATCCACCGCACGCATACGGTCCACATCCAGAGCGATCACGGCTCCCTTTCGCCTGTCGACCTTGACATAGCCCTCCTGCTTCAGAACCGTATAGGCCTTATTTACAGTATGCATATTGATCCCGATGGTATCCGCCAGCTGCCGTACACTCGGCAGGGAATCTCCCTCATGAAACTGTGACGTGGCAATTCCCATGATGATCTGATTGCGCAGTTGCATATAGAGCGCTTCATTACTGTTGAAATCTATCTCTATTATCATCAAAATCACTCCCTTCCCACTGTCACCGATTGTTATACGTCTATTATAACAGTGAGGGCGGTGCTGTCAACTGCAGACCGGGAAAGTTTATCAAAATTTTAAAAAGAAAGCGGCATCCCACTCTCGTAAGATGCCGTTTCCGGTCTTTTTATTCCTATTGTTCTTCGTCGCCGTCCCAGTTCAGGAATTCGAATTCGAACTCGTCATCATCGGACATGAAGTTCTTGGACTTCCAGCCGGGATCCTGCGGATTACCGTTATTCTGTGCCGGTTTTACCGGTCTGTCTACTTGCGGTGCGGGTCTTCCGGTCTGGGGTGCTGCAGGTCTGGTTCCCTGCGGTGCGGGTCTTCCGGTCTGGGGTGCTGCAGGTCTGGTTCCCTGCGGTGCGGGTCTTCCGGTCTGAGGTGCTGCAGGTCTGGTTCCCTGCGGTGCGGGTCTTCCGGCCTGGGGTGCCGTAGGTCTGGCTCCCTGTGTCGCGGGTCTTGCCTGCTGGCCTGCCGGTCTCTGTCCCTGCACCGGTCTGCCGCCCTGTCCGGCGGGCTTTCCTGCGGGACGTCTCTCCGCTCCCACTTCATGCATCACTTTCTGGCCACCCTGGGTTCTGCCGCCCTGAGGTGCCGGTCTTCCACCCTGACCTCTGCCGGTCTGGGGTCTGTCCACTCTTCTTCTGCGAAGTGCTGCTTCCTCCGCATCAGAGAAATCAGCCGCATCCGTCATATCCTTGATCTTGAAGATCAGCAGAGTGACTGCTGCCGCCGCTGCCACCAGAAGAATGACAAGAATAATGATCACGACCTTCTGACTGGTGATCTTCTTCTGATTGGTCTCAAACTGCGCATTGATCTCAGTAATCTGGTCAATAGAGCTGAACAGATCATCGATCTTGTATTGTTTCTGTCCTACCATATCTAACAGATACCATGCATCTCCCTGCAACTGGGTATCCCAGTCCTTGGAAGTGGTCTGTGTATCCTCGGCGGGCTGTTCTTCCGAAGGCTGTTCTTCCGCAGGCTGCTCTGTGGAAGGTGCCTGCAGTTCTCCGGATAACGCCACATAATCGGAACGGATAAATCCGGTCACTTCGGTATTGTTGGCGATGAAATTCACCTGATACCAGGTATTGCCGTCCGTACCGGTAGCCTGTCCGGTGACGGTCAGAGCCATTCCGTTCTCTGCCGTGGTTACGATCTGGCTCGTGGTAGATGCATTGCTGCGCACACGCACCGACTGTCCGCCCGTCACGGTAGCACTTACAGGCTCCACCGCTGTGACATCCACCGGTGTTTCATTCACTGCCGGAGCCGGTGTTGCTGTGGTAGTCGTCGTTGTAGTTGTCGTGGTGGTCGTAGTTGAAGAAGACGGCGGGGTAGATCCGTCGGTAATGCTTACCAGATCGGAACGAATATATCCCAGCGTATTCGCATCCACATATACCTCATACCAGGTATAGCCATCCGCTCCCTTGGTCTGGCTCTTGATGGAAATGGTCTTATCCTTTGCCGCACTGCCGATGACTTCACTGGAAGAATCCGCGCTCTTACGGATCTTTGCACTGGATGCTGTTACCTTGGCTGCGCTTTCCGCATGGCTGACAAACGCCAGATTCTCGGCAAAAAGTCCTGCTCCCAGCACAAGCACCAATGCAAGCATTCCCCAGAAAGCCTTGAATTTACTTGTTCTCTGTACTGTCTTTTTCATCTGCAACTCCTTCTGTATCCTGACATGTCTTACGCTTCATCGATTGCCTTGCCAATGTCATGACGCATGTATTTGTTCTCGAAGGTGATCCATTCCGTTGCCTCATAGGCATTGGCACGGGCCTCCTTCAGGGTAGCTCCCTTGGCTGTCACTCCCAGAACACGTCCGCCGTTTGTCACGATTCCCTTGTCTGTGAGCTTCGTTCCCGCATGGAAACAATAATAGCCGTCTTTTCCGTTGAACTTCTCCAGTCCGTTTATCACATAACCCTTCTCATAGGATACCGGATAGCCATCACTGGCCAGAACCACACAGACTGCAGCATTGTCTTCAAACTGCAGATCGATCTGATCCAGAGTACCGTCCACACAAGCCTCCATGACCTCGATAATATCGTTCTTCATGCGGGGCAGTACCACCTGTGCCTCCGGGTCACCGAATCTTGCATTGTACTCCAGTACTTTGGGACCGTTCGGTGTCAGCATCAATCCGAAGAAAATAACGCCTTTGAAAGGTCTGCCTTCCGCTGCCATGGCATCCACCGTAGCCTGGTAAATATATTTCTTGCAGAATGCATCCACTTCTTCGGTATAGAACGGGCTGGGAGAAAAGGTTCCCATACCGCCGGTATTCAGTCCCTGATCGCCGTCCTTCGCTCTCTTGTGATCCTGTGCAGAAGTCATGATCCGGATGGTCTTGCCATCTACAAAGGAAAGTACACTGACTTCTCTTCCGGTCATAAACTCTTCGATGACCATACGATTACCAGCCGCACCGAATTTCTTGTCCAGCATGATCTCATCCACGCCTGCCAGAGCTTCCTCCAACGTATTGCAGATCAGTACGCCTTTTCCCAGTGCCAGGCCATCTGCCTTCAGCACGGTAGGGAAACTTGCCTGCTCCTTCAGATATTTGATGGCATCCTCCGCATTATCGAAATTCTCATAGGCTGCGGTAGGAATATTATATTTTTTCATAAGATCCTTGGAAAAAGCCTTGCTGCCCTCCAGGATTGCTGCATTTTTACGGGGTCCGAAAGCACGCAGGCCCTCTGCCTCCAGTGCATCTACCAGTCCGCCTACCAGAGGATCGTCCATACCTACGATGGTCAGGTCAACGGCCTGTTCCTTCGCAAAAGCAACGATCTTGTCAAATTCCATGGCTCCGATGGGAACACATTCTGCGATCTGACCGATTCCGGCATTGCCCGGAGCACAATAGATCTTATCTACCTTAGGACTCTTTGCAACACAGGTTGCAATGGCATGCTCTCTGCCACCGCCACCTACGATCAATACTTTCATACCCATATTATGTTTCTCCTTATTCCGTAACTATTCACCCCCCATTCGCAAAACCGCCTCTGCGAGGCTTTCCTGAATAACATGTTTGTATGCTATTTGCTCATGGTGATTACTTCGCCCATTGGCTCTGAATAGTTACTCATTTGTTATGCTTTACTTTGCCGTCTACGACGCAGATCCGTCCATTGGCAATGTCATCCACCGCCTGAGGCAGAAGCAGCCACTCAGCCTGTTCCATGACACGTCTCTGTAAGATTTCCGGGGTATCATCATCTTCCACTGCCACTGCTTTCTGTGCAATGATAGGGCCTTCATCCATGCCTTCATTCACAAAATGCACGGTGGCTCCGGTGACCTTCACACCGCGCTCCAGTGCCTTTTCATGCACATGAAGTCCATAGTATCCCACACCACAGAAAGAGGGGATCAGAGACGGATGAATATTGATGATACGATTACTGTATTCATGCACCATAGTCTCCGGGATCTTCACCAGGAAGCCTGCCAGCACGATCAGATCCGGGGTAAATTCCTTCACCTTTGCAAGCAACGCATCGTTAAATACTTCTCTGCTCTCATAATCCTTCGGAGACACACATACCGCAGGAATTCCTGCATTACGTGCTCTCTCCAGGCTCTTCACCGTCTTGTTGTTGCTGATGACACCGACGATCTGCGCATTGGTGACCTTGCCCGCTGCGATAGCATCAATGATCGCCTGCAGATTCGTTCCGCCGCCGGATACCAGTACGACTACTCTTAACATATGGTCACACCCTTTTCACCGGCTTCGCAGGTACCTACCACGTAAGCGGTCTCCCCTGCTGCTTTCAGCGCTTCCAGAGTCTTGTCCACATCTGCGGGATCCAGTGCCAGCACCATGCCAAGACCCATGTTGTAGGTGTTGTACATCATCTCGTCAGCAATGTTGCCCTTTTTCTGCATCAGACGGAAAATAGCGGGTACTTCGTAGCTGTCCTTCTTCACAACTGCGCAGATGCCGTCAGGAAGCATTCTGGGAATATTCTCATAGAAACCGCCGCCGGTAATATGGCTGCAGCCCTTTACCTTAACGCCTGCGTTCTTCACAGACTTCATAGCCTTCACATAGATTCTGGTGGGAGCAAGCAGTGCTTCACCCAGAGTCTTGCCCAGTTCGTCATAATAGGTATCCAGGCTCTCTTTGGTCATATCGAATACCTTTCTCACCAGGGAGAAACCGTTGGAATGTACACCGGAGGAAGTGATTCCCACCAGTACATCACCGGGCTTGATGTTCTCGCCGGTGATCAGATCCTTACGCTCTACCACACCTACTGCAAATCCGGCCAGATCGTACTCATCCTCAGGCATCAGTCCGGGATGCTCTGCGGTCTCACCGCCTACCAGTGCTGCGTCAGACTGCTTACAGCCCTCTGCCACGCCCTTTACGATGGTAGCGATCTTCTCGGGAATATTGCGTCCGCATGCGATATAATCCAGGAAAAATAAAGGTTCACCACCTGCACATGCCACATCATTTACACACATGGCTACACAGTCGATTCCAATGGTATCATGCTTGTCCATTAAAAATGCCAGCTTCAGCTTGGTACCTACACCATCGGTTCCGGACAGGAGCACGGGATCCTCCATGTCTTTGATGGCACTCAGGGAAAATGCTCCGGAGAAACCGCCGATACCGCCCATTACTTCGGGACGCATGGTCTCCTTCACGTACTTCTTCATCAGTTCTACAGACTTGTAGCCTGCTTCGATGTCTACTCCAGCTTTCTTGTAATCCATTTTCTCCTCATTTCCGCCGCAGGGGCTCTTTCGTTTTATTCCGAATAAATAATACTTTTATAAACCTTACTTCTTCATGCCTTCCAGGTAAGCTTTGTAGCCGATTTCCTGCAATTTTGCATCCTTGGCTTCTACCTGTTCTTTTAATTTGGTGCTGTATGCTTTTAACTTTCCGAGAAGCTCTGCGTCGGAAGTAGCCAGAATCTTGGCTGCCAGAAGTCCTGCATTGGCGCCGCCGTTAATGGCTACTGTGGCAACCGGGATGCCAGAGGGCATCTGAACGATGGAATACAGAGAATCTCTGCCTCCCAGGGAAGTGGTGTGCATCGGGATTCCGATGACGGGCATAGGGAAAATAGCGGCACACATGCCGGGCAGATGCGCTGCCATACCGGCTCCGGCGATGATCACCTTGAAGCCTTTTTCCTCCGCACTTTTTGCATACTCAAAAAACACATCCGGCTCTCTGTGAGCACTGATCACGGTCATCTCATAAGGGATGCCCAGTTCTTCCAGAATGTCTGCGGCTTTCGCCATCACAGGCATATCGGAATCACTACCCATTACAATGCCAACCTTAGGGCAATTCTCTGTATTTGCCATAATGTCCTCCTCATGTATCGGTTGCACCGATTTTATCCATATATATTTTATCTTACTAAAATCTTTTCAATGATGCAATGGTTTTATGAAATCTTATGATAACTATTCAGAACCATGCAAAATTGCTTTCTGCAAATGCTTGCTGAATAGTTTTAATCCAACTCCCGCAGCGGCTCATTCAGTTCTTCCGTTCCGGGAAGGACAAATCTGCCGTTCGCAATAATGGGGATCCGCCCGCCGTCCTTTTTCACTGCGGTCAGCTCTGCCAGTTCATCGTAAGGAATGGTAATGTCCGTATGGCAGTTAAAATAAGCCTTGGAAGGGTTCACACTGCGAAGGGCGGCCACCTCATTGTCTCTGGCCACGATCTCTTTACCGTCGGGATTGTATACCTTCACCTCTTCCGCATGGGAATAGCAGGTATCGCCCACTGCAAAATGCGGTCCCATCTTCTCCGCGATCAGGATCGGCATCCTGGCTTCCACGCCCAGACGCTTTGCCGCCACATAAGCCGTAGTGTTTGTGCCGATGGCAAATTCTCCCAGCGGCAGTGTCTTATGGCGGAACAGGATATTTTCCTTAATGAATGCCCTGTTCTCTTCCTCCGTGGCAAAATTAGCACAGTTGTAGTTTTTAATCCTGCCGTTTTCGAAGGTGATCTCCAGATTCTTATATTCCAAGCCGTTCAGGAACACTTTTGTCACATGCAGCACACCGTTTGAGCCTTCCAGCACCGGAGAGGTAAATACTTCTCCCACGGGAATATTCACGTCTGCCACGCAGTTTTCAAAAATAGTTTCTTTGGCAGGATCTTTGAGCTTCCACAGATTCACTGTGATATCCGTGTGATTACCGTTACAGCCCTTCACCTCACAGTGGTCTGCCTGATCCAGCGCATCGATGATGGTCTGCTGGATCCTCTGATATTTTTTATAATCCAGGGTGTTGATCCGAATAGTCTCCCGGAAAAGTTCTTCAAAGCAGTCCCCTACCTCCGGGATGGGGAACGCAATAATCGTAAAGCTGCGCTCTTCCTCAATAATATACTGTCTCTGCAGCTGTCCCATCTGGGTGCGGTGCTCCACCATAAGAGCGCTCTGCTCATCCGTCATTTTCACCGCTTCCGGCTTGTTCACCGGTGCGAAATCTTTCTCACCGAAGGTCTCCACCACGGCCGGGCCCGCATAGCCTCTGGCCTCTGTCTTATATTTTTCAAAAGCGGTATGCATGACTTCCAGTTTCCGACTGCAATACATTTTATCCAAGAACAGTGCCTTGTCATCCTTGTGATCGAACTCATACTGTCTGTTGGGGCTGACACTGTAGAAGCCGTTTTTATAAATGGAGGGATTATATAAAATACTGGCAGCTGCACGGTAGATCACAGGCTGCAATCCCATTTTGTCAAAATTCTCCAGAGTTCTCCGCATCATGCGTTCGAAGCCCAACTGATAACGGACATCCACCGCAGCTTTTTTCGACAGATCCTTGCCGGTCACTTCAAAACCGATGCGGTACCCCTCGGTATAAGTGTCTGCCATGGTATTTATGGTTTCTTCCGGCAGGGAATTCAGGAATTTCGCCATTGCCAGTTCATTTTCCCCCACGTATTCTCCATAGGCATAGAGATAACGCAGATCGGTCAGTTCCGCCCTTCGGATAATGTCTGCCGCAAAATTATTCCCCGGGCATACCAGTTCCCGTACCCGTGCTTCCGCCGCCACATCCGCGTAATCGCTGACGAACCAGTAAAGGATCTCACGGATGGACGCATAAGACGGAAGTCTGTGATTCTCCTGCTCCTCATATACAAATGCCGCATATACCTCAGAAAACAGTTCCATACGGATCACCAGTTCGTCCAGTCTTCCCTCATAGGTAAAACCGATCAGGCTCCGCATTTCCGTATAAAGGAAGGCGGCCAGTGCGCCGAATTCTTCTCCCAGACACTTTACAGCTACCGCAGGATTAGCAAAGCTGTTCTCATAATTTTCCGGTAAAATATCTTCATACAGGGCATGGTTACGCTGTTTCAGCTCTTCCAAAGTGGCAGTGTTCTGTTTTCCCTGCTCCAGGAACTGTCTGGTATCCTCGATCAGCAGTAAAAATTTTGCTACCGCTGTAAAATATTCTTTCCAGTGCTGCAGGCTTTCTTCCTGCCAGTCCTCCCCGGGGATCTCCCGGATCCGGTCTAAGGCCAGTTCCAGACGTTCCAGTAATAATTCTCTTTCTTCCATAGATCTGATTGCTCCTTCTATCTAAATAACTGCTGTGTGATCCAATGCTTCTGCTCCAGAATATCCGTTACAGACGGCTTCCCAGATACAGCAAAAAGCTGACACCTCCAAGGGCAACAACATTTAATATTGTTCCCAGCACGGGAAAGATACGATAGATATCTTTTTCCCGAAGGGTCAGTATTCCCAGGATCAGTCCGATCAGGGAATAGATGGTGGCCAACACACCGGTAACACCGTATCCACCGTGCATCACGCCGCCCTGACTGTAGGACAGATACGTCACGATCCCCAGGGACACCAGACTGATGCCCCCCAGGATGGTCGACATGATCGCCCTGTTGGAATGTTTTTTATTCGTAAAAATGTAGTTCTTTTTCCGCATACTATTTTCAAGCCTTTCAGTAACCTGCAATCCCCCATGGAACCCGAAAAGGGCACTTCCGGTATGGAAATGCCCAATTTTCACGCCCTGACGGCGTTTTCCTTCTCAATTGTGATCAGAACAGAATACGTGATTTGCCGGAGACCAGCTTGCCGCCACTGATGATCAGCAACACACCTGCCGCGATTCCGACTACCAGGGAAATGACTCCCAGTACAATATTCAGAGCACCTGCTCCACGCATGATCTTATAGATTTTCTCTTCCATGGAATCCTCCTGTCTTCTATCCAAAACTTTCGAAGCCGTCTGCTTAAGCACCGTATACAGCATAATATTCGTCGATTGCCTTCTTCAGAGTATCATCAATGTATACCTGTCCCTTGTAAGGCTTGTTGTACAGATGATCAATGACATCCTGCATGGTTACGATGGCATGTGCATCAAATCCGTACTTTTCCTTGATCTCTTCCAGTGCGCTGACCTTGCCGCCCAGACCCTTTTCCATACGGTTCAGGGATACCATCAGACCAACGATTTCTACATTGGCTGCTCCTCTTACCTTGGGAACGGTCTCTTCCATAGATTTGCCGGAAGTGGTAACATCCTCGATCATGATGACTCTGTCGCCATCTTTTAAGGAGCTTCCCAGGAAGCTTCCCTTATCTGCGCCGTGATCCTTCTCTTCCTTACGGTCAGAACAGTAACGAACCTCTTTGCCGTATAATTTGCTGTAAGCCACTGCGGTTACAACACTGATGGGAATTCCCTTATATGCCGGTCCGAACAATACATCGAAATCATCGCCGTAAGTATCATGAATTGCTTTCGCATAGCTCTCCCCCAGCTTCATCAGCTGAGAACCGGTGACATACGCACCTGCGTTCATGAAGAAAGGAGACTTTCTGCCACTCTTTAAGGTAAACTCGCCAAACTTCAACGCCTGACAATCCACCATGAATTCAATAAATTCCTGCTTGTACTGTTCCATTATATCTAAAAACCTCCGTGATTCTCGTATCTTTGTCAGTTCTGCCCTTTATCATACCATACTTTTTTTTAACATTCAATGAGTTTCCTTGAGAAGAAAAAGGCAGTCCATCGACTGCCTAATAGGTATCTCCCTGTAAAGGTCGGATATTCACTTCCTCCAGTACTGCCTGTGGGGACAGACGGAAGGTCAGGGTGATGACTTTTCCGAGGTCGGAGGTCTCTAAAAGTGACCTGTCCTCTTCGGAGGATTTCTTTCTGGTCTCGGTAAAGGTGCCGCCGGGATTGATGAGGGATACACCGATCCCCATAGGCTTGCATTCCTCCCGGAGGGCATAGGCATAGGACCGGAGCGCCCATTTGGAAATGCCGTAGATGCCGCCCCTGTCTCTGCGGATTCCCGAAGTGGAACCGATGAGTACGATGCGGCTGCCCGGTGCCAGCAGTGGAAGGAACTCTTTCACCAGACGGTAATATGCTGTCACGTTGCTGTCAAGCATTGCCTGCAGTTCCTCCGGCTCCGGCTGTACTACGGATGTCTTCGTGGCCGGATTGGGAAATACCGCCGCACACAGGATCAGTCCATCCACGTTATCTCCGAATCCCGCTATTTTACCGTTCTTCACTGCATCCACCAGTCCAGTGGTTTCCTCTGCCTTCCCGGCATCACAGGAATACGTTGCCGCTCCGGCCAGTTCTTTCCCTGTCTCTTCCAGTGTCTTCGGATTTCTGCCGACGATCAGCACGTTATTTCCATCCTGTAACAATTCTCTGGCGGCCGCCTTGCCGATGCCGCGGCTGCCACCGATGATCACAATATTCATGCGCCGCTCTCCTTCTTCCTAGTATCTTCCGAGAATCGTATCCTTGACATCCCATCTCTGCGGCGGATAAGGAGTCTGATCACCATATCCTACATCCACATAGGTCACCAGCCGGATATAATCCGGCAGATTGAATTTCTTCCGCAGTCTGTCGCAGAATTCCTCTCCGGGGAACGTCAGCCATACCCCCTCTAATCCTACCGCATGAGCAGCCAGAACGATATTCTGTCCGGCGGCTCCGGCATCCAGCAGCTGATTTCTCACCGGGGTAAAGGAGTTGGCTCTGTAGCATCTCATATCCTGTAAGATCACCAGATGCACCGGACCTCCCGGCACGTCACTGCCGCGGAACAGTCCCGGCTCGTTTTTCTCCCGTACCACCACATAGCGGATGGACTGTATATTACAGCCGTGAGCAGCCCAAAGCCCCGCTTCCAGGATCTTATCGATCAGTTCATCCGGTACTTCCTTGTCCTTGAATTCCCGGACGCTTCTGCGTTCCTTTACAATCGTGAAAAAGTCTTTCTCCATCTGTTCCGTCACCGGCGTAGGTTTGTAAGGTGTCAGATCCACGTCTTCCCCCTTTACCAGTTTCTCCGCCGCATCGATCAGGAAAGAGGCATACCGATATTCCGGCAGATTTTTTCCCAATCCTCTTTTCTCCCACAGTTCCAGCAGATGCTTCGTATAATCTGCCTGGTTGGGTTTTAATTTCTGGTGGCGATATGCGGTGGCATATACCTGGATCTCCAGGGTATGATGGGAACGTTCTCTCACTCTTGCCCGGAATTCTGTCTCATCCATGGCTAAAAGCTGCTCGTCTGTCAGACGCATATTGTTATTCCAGATCTCAAGTACTTCATCTCTGGAAAGGTAATCCATACTGGTGTCACGAAACATACTGCTGCCTCCTTATTCTCTGTATTCTCCGCCTATAAGTTGCCCCAATAGTTGTTGGGAATATCCTGTCCGCCACTGTTAATATCTTTGGCAATTTCCGCTGCGATCTTTAACAGCAGAGGATCACTGCGTCCTCTCTTCTGCTCCAGCGGAATCTCGTAGATCTTCTGGATCGTACTGGGTCTTGGGCTTAACAGCACGACTCTGTCTGCCAGAAATACCGCTTCGTTGATATCATGGGTGACGAACAATACCGTCTTGTTCTCTGCCTGACGGATATTGATCAGTTCCTCCTGCAGTGTGCATTTGGTCAGATGATCCACGGCACTGAAGGGCTCATCCATGAGGATGACCTTGGGATTCATGGCAAGGGTTCTGGCGATGCCGGCTCTCTGCCGCATACCGCCGGACAGCTGTGCCGGATATTTGTTCTCAAAACCGTTCAGGCTGACCATGGAGATATAACGCTTTAACCGTTCTTCTCTCTCTTCCCTGGGTACTCCGGCGATCTCCAGTCCGAATGCCACATTTTTCCGTACGGTTCTCCAGGGAAACAGGGAGGCATCCTGGAATACCACGCCAATATCTCTGCTGGTACCGTGTACCGGCTGTCCATCCAGCAATACTTCGCCGCTTGTAGCATCCAGCAGGCCCGCCACGATCTCTAACAGGGTACTCTTACCGCATCCGCTGGGACCTACGATGCAGACGAATTCACCTTCTGCCACATCAAGATTGATGTCATGCAGTGCCTGTACTTCGTTTCCATCCTGATCGATATAGGTTTTGTTGATATTTTTAATGGATATTGCGGGCATTTCCATTACCTCCGTTTCCTGTGTCTCTTATTTTCAGAGCATTTTCAATTATTTTGCTTCCGGGTCGGTCATTCCCAGGGTATCTGCAGCTACCTGCGCAAATTCGTTGGTGTAGGTTCCTTCGTAGCTGACATTTTCATCTCCCCAGCCGTACTCCTTCAGATATTCAAAGGTGGTAGCCAGACGATCTTCGGGGATTACCGGATAATCCAGCCATACATCGATTTCCGACTCGATGGCCTTTCTCATAACCTCTTCGGAAGTATTCATCTCTTTTGCTGCCCATGCAACAAATTCGTCGAAATAGTCATTCTTAACTTCTTCATGTACCTGATAATAAGCGGTCAGGAAGCGCTGCAGCTTCTCCGGCTCATTTTCAATAAAGCTGTTGCTTGCGATGATCGTTCCGGTATAGTAGTCGGGGATGTAGTCCCAGGCTCTTCCCAGGATATGTCCGGTGCCGTCTGCCTCAGCCAGTGCCGCATACGGGTTGTGAATGATCGTAGCGTCCACTTCGCCGGAAGTCAGGGATGCATAAGCGGTCTGGTATACGCCGTTGGCGATCAGATCCACGTTATCCGTGCTGACACCGTTCTTCTCCAACATCTTCAATACGGAAAGTCTCATTCCACCGGAAGCTCCTGCGGTACCGACTTTTTTGCCTTCCAGATCGGAGAAGTCCTGTATATCATTGTTTGCCACCAGCCAGTAGCATCCGGAGTATCTCCACATATTTCCTACCAGCTTGGCAGGCACACCGTTGTAGATACCGGGGATATAAGAACTGGGATCTCCGTCTGCCACATCGATCTCTCCTCTGGTGATCAGGGACATTACTGTGGAGTTGGTATCGGCGCTGGCCTCTACGTTTTCGAACTCAATACCAAGCTCTTTATACAGACCCTTTTCAATGGCAAAACGGTTCACCGCACCGGTCATTCCGGTAGCGAAGCAGGAACGGATCACGATGGTGTCTCCGGATTCCTCTCCTGCGGTAGTTGCACTTGCTGTCTGGCTTCCCTCATTCTGTGCGGCTCCGGTTGCTGCATTGTTGCCGGTTGCTGCACTGCTGCCGCAGCCTGCCAGTACTCCGGTTGCCAGTGCCACAGTCAGTAATACGCTGAATACTTTCTTTTTCATAACATTTTCCTCCTCGTCTATTGAAAAAATTTATTTGCTTATACATGTCTCCATCGATAGCTGATAGCATATTCGATGGCATCGATCAGTTTTACCGCACCTACGGATAATAAGGTGATCAGGATGATCAGGAAGAACATCCTCGGGGTGTTCAACAGGTTCTGGGACTCTGTCAGCAGATAGCCAAGTCCTGCTCTTGCCGACTGCATTTCCGAGAACAATACACCGGTCAGTGCCGTTGCCGCTGCCAGCTTCAATCCATTAAAGATGGAAGGGAGTGCCGCCGGAATGATGACCAGAAATACGGTTTGGAAACGGTTGGCCCGAAAGACCCTTGCCACCTTCAGGTATTCCTTTTTACACTCCTTGGCTCCGGTCACGGTATTGTACAGGATCGTAAATACCGAGAACAGAAATACCAGAAATGCCTTGGACTGGAAGCCGATGCCGAACCACAGGATCAACAGTGGCAGAATCGCTACCTTGGGAACTGCCATGATCGCAGAACAGAACACATTCATGTACTTCTCCGATACCGGAAACAGTGTCCACAACAGACCTACCGCAATACCGACTACCACTGCGGACAGGTAACCTGCCAGTGCCTCCTGGATCGTCAGCAATAAGTGGGGCCATAAGGTTCCGTCTGTAATGATCTTAATGCCCTCTTCCACGATGGAAGTCGGGGACGCCACGAAGATCGTAAGCACCCTGCCGGAATCTACTGCCCATTGCATCCACAGAAGCAGTGCCGCCACGGTGAGCAGCTGTGCCAGATTCACCCAGGTAAAACGTTTCTTATTCTTAGTTTTCTTCTTTTTTTCCATAAGTGTATTCTCCTCGCTTCACCTTATCGCTTTCAAAGTACTCTCTCTTACAACAGGTACCTTCCAGGATGACATTCTGTGTGATCCTGTGGGAGAGACATTTGGAAAAGTTCTCAATGGTAGTAGTGTCGATCACGTCACAGTAAAACGGTGCGATCTCTCGGAACCAGGGATATTTGTCAAAATAAGTTCTCCACACTTCCGCATAGGGACAGTGATCTTCTCCCCATTCCGGGATCCATCCGGTGAAGGGAAGGTCGATAACACTCATAAAGTCTTTTACGGAATCTGCCTTCAGGCCTTGCGCCAGTGCCTTTTCCCGCAGCTGATCCGACCGGTCCACTGCCAGTTCGAATACGGTCTGTCTCACGATATCTTTGGTCTTCTCCAGTCCGAACTGGTCATATAATACTTTGCTGAAATGGAAGAACTGCATGGCGAACTGTCTTGCGGCCTTTCTCACTTCACTTACCAACAGTTCTCTGGGAACCGTTCCTTCTATTTTATAATCTGCTTTACTCAATGTCCGCTTCCTCCACCTTATTAAAGCTGTCCATAAAAGCTATGTATTCCTGTTTATCAGCGAATCTCGGATGATATTCCTGTTTGGTCCGCTTCGTCACTTCCGCGCCGTCCTTCAACATTCGGTAAGCACTCAGGGCAAATATCTTGGCTGTCAGCACATAGGCTTCTTCCTCATCCACGATGTCGAAATCCACCTGGTGCAGACCACCGACGGCACCACCGGTATTGAAAGTGATCACAGGAAGCAGATGCTGTACATCTCCCACATCTGTGGATCCTCCGCTGTGTTCCTCCGGTCTGACCTCGTATACCGTTTTTTCTCCTGCCAGTGCTTTCACCGCATCGGCCATCTCTTCCGGTGCCGGCTGCCAGAGAGAAGGAAGATAGCCCGGCATAGTCTCGATACGATACCCTGCTCCCATGGCAAGTGCTCCTGCCTTGAAGGAACGATCTGTCTTGACGGATGCATCTGCGAAAGCTTCCAGGGTCTTGCCTCTTACCAGTGTCTCCAGCACCGCTTCGTTGGGAACTACATTGACCAGATCTCCGCCCTTGGTCAGGATCGGATGAACCCTCACGCAATCCTCATCCCGGAAGGTCTCACGGTTCAGTGCCAGTGCCTGTAACCCCAGGCTTGCTGCCGATAAGGCGTTGACACCTTTTTCCGGACATCCCGCCGCATGGGCTGCTTTTCCTTTGATACGGATCACCTTGGATACAAAACCATTGCCGCTGTTGCTTCCAAGCCGGATTCCCTCTAAGGAAATATGATGCGCCAGTGCCACATCCACATCATCGAAAGCACCGATGCGGATCAGTTCACATTTTCCACCACCGTAAGCGATCTTGCCATCAGTGATCAGCTGATTCTTGAATTCGATCTCACCGTACTCTTCCGCCGGTGTGGCGAAGAAGATCACCTGTCCATCCAGCTTCTGTGCCACCTCTGCATCCGTAAGTGCCAGCGCCGCTCCGATGACTCCTGCCAGCTGTGCGTGATGTCCACAGCAGTGAGCTGCCTGTGTCTCCTGATTTGCATGTGCATGCTGCGGAATCCTCAGGGCATCCAGTTCTCCGATCAATGCCAGGGATGCATTTCCGGCCTTTTCTTTATTTAAATAGGCTTTTGCTCCGGTGATGGCCAGATCCGTCTGTACCGGCAGCTGTAAGCTCTTCATAAAATCCACGAACTTTTTCGAAGTGCGGAATTCCTTGTAGCCCAGCTCTGCATGATCGTAAATATCTCTTGCGAACTCTACGATGGTCTCCCGGTTGTCATCTATGATCTTAAGGATTCTCTGTTCTGTCGTATCAAAGGTTGCTTCCACGGTGTCATCCTCCTCGTCTTTTATATCCTAGTAAATCTATATGTTTTCTATGTTTTAGATGATATTACCTTATATTTCCTAGTTTGTCAATAGGGTTAGTATGTATTTATATAAAAAAGTTAGGTAACAGTTCAGCCATGAACATATTTGCCCGCAAAATCATGCAAGCATGATTTCTGTGCCCAGATATGTTCATGGCTGAACTGTTACCTATATTTACTTACTTATTTACTCTCTATTCTTCAATACTTCCGCAGGCACCAGCTTGTTCAGTCTGCCCACCAGCAGGAAGTTTATCACCAGATAGCAGATCAGGATGCCTCCGTAGATCATGCCGTACAACTGCGGCGGGAACTGTAAATCCATTCCGATGGCCACATTGGAAATAAAATACGGGAAGATCAGATCCATGGACCATTTTGCCAACGGTACTCCCAACAATGCTCCCAACATTATAATATAGAAGTTCCCGTCCAGATACAGTCTGCGGATCTCTCCCTTTCGGTAGCCGAGTACTTTCATCAGGGAAATGGAGAATGCAGAACGGTCGATCATGACCTTCATCATCAGATACATGACGATCATGAAGATCAGTGCGGAGATGGCCGCCAGCATGCTGACCATAGGTCCCATCATATCCGTAAATATCTGAGAGCTTTCCTCCACGTTTTCTCTGGATACCGTAGAATACAGTCTGCCGTTGTCGATGTCCAGTGCATGATCGGCGAATACTACATTATAATAGTCGTCTTCCTGATCGAACAGTTCCTGCATGGCATCCCGGTCTAAAAATACATAAACACCGGAGGCAAAATGAACGATATCTTTGACAGTAAACGCATAATCTCTCTCGTTCACTTCATCGGAAAGCACCAGTTTGTCACCGACCTTCACGCCAAATTTCTGTGCTGCGGCGCTGGAGATCACGATCTCATTTTTCTTATTGCTGGTCTCCACCGGAAAATATGGATTATCCTTATCGATTCCCAGTACCGTCACATCCAGATTATAACCGTAAGCCTCCTTTTTCAGACTCTCCACATAAGCCGGAGTACCATCCTCCGGCACATCCTCCGTGGGATATTTGTAAGTATACATATAAGCATAGGTCGTCTCATCCAGGCAGGCGTCTCCAAAGTTCTTACACAGAACATAGCAGTCTGCAGAGATCAAAAGTACCAGCAGGCAGATAAACATACCGATCACCACCGCCACGGCAGAACGCATCTCCCGAAGGAGCTGACGGACCTGGAATCTGTGAAGGAACTTCATATTTCCCAGATTTACATCTTGTATCTTCCCGGCCCTGCCTGCGGTCTGTTCATTTCGAAGCAGAGACAGTGCCGTGCGCTTCAACTTCTTGCTGATCACCAGACAGTTTACCAATGCGGCCGTCACCGGCGGCATGACCAGACTGTAGACCAGCAGATAGGCCGGAGTCACGATTTCCATGGGTGGCAGGGAAAAATACACGATACTGTCCTGCATCTGCCAGCCGGTACCATACTTCGAAAAGCCCAGGACACAGCCGACCGCACCTCCTAAGAAGGAGATCATCATGGGATTGAGCAGATAATGGAACAAAAGCTGCCCTCGCGTCACACCCAAAGCGTACAGCGCACCGATGACGCTGCTCTCTTTTTCAATATTATGTACCACAAATACGGAGATCACGTAAGTGAACATGACCATCAGGATAATACCGGATACCATACCGGCATATTTATTGATGATCACATCCCCGCTGGCGGCATCGATTCTGGGATTATCCCCTGCCACCAGAAACTGTGTCAGATTGTCGATATCGAAAGTAAAATACTCATCGATCATATCATTGGCTTCATCCTGCAGTTCCTGCACACCGTCCCGCAGTTCCCTGCTGCCATCCGCAATCTCATCCACGGCATCCGTATAATCGATGATTCCTTCCCGGAAATCCTCCAGATCCGCCAAAGTATCCTTCGCGTCCTTCAAGGAATCCCGCAGCCTGGCATCCACACTGCTGCCCTCTGCCATCAGCTGGTCCAGCTCTTCCTTATAATTGTCGGCAGTCAGTTCTACCTGAATATCACTTTCTTCCAGCTGTGCCTCCACCATATCCATCAGTGCATCCACCACGGCATCTGTGCCGTCTACCAGAGGCTCACTGGCGGTATAAAGCACGCTCAGCCCCTGGAACAGCTCCTGGGATCCTCCGGCTGCTTCTCCGACACCGGCGGTATAGGCTTTCACCCCATCCCGAAACTGTGCCACGGTGTCCAACTGACTTTTCACTGCAGACAGCTGCACCGCTGCCTGGGATGCCCCCATCTGTGTAAAGACAGTTGCCAGCTGATCCAGCTGCTCTCCGTAACCGCCAGCCGTCAGTCCCGGAAAGCTGATCCCGTATGCCGCATAAGGTTCCAACTCTGCCTGGAGCTGTTCATTCACCATGCCCAGAATGGCATTAAAAATAGCATCAGCTCCCTGATTCAACGCAGCACTGTTTTCCGTGATCTGACTCATACCGCCCACCAGTGCTCCGCCGCCGGCAGAAGCTGCATTAACTCCGTCCGTGTAGGATTTCACACCATCCCGGAACTCCTGCAGATCTTCCAGAGACTTTTTCGCGTCCTGCAGGTTCTGCCGCAGGGATGCGGTGTAGGCATGAGGATTAGCGATCATGGCATTCAGCTGTTGTTCATAATTGCCTGAAGTCAGTGTCACTTCCACTCCGGCATCCTTCAGGCTGTCATTCACCTGTTCCAGCATGGCATCAAACAACTCATCCGCCGCATCCGTCAGTTCTGTATTATGATCCGCCAGTTCATCCACACCGTCCACCAGCTCATCCACGCCATCCAGAAGTTCCTGGATACCATCCTGAATATCGTTCTTCGTCTCTTCCGCATCTGCCAGCATTTCCAGAAAATAAGTATCCGTCACCTTACTGCGGTCCAGTTCGAAGGATTGTAACAGTTCCTTCAGTTCCTGATCCGTCATGGTATCATTCAGCAGATAGGTGTAAGTATAATCCTCCGTCCGGAAATTCTGTCCGCCTGCTTTCAGAGCTTCATAATCCTCTGCCGTGACAAATCCGAAGCCAAACAGATTGCTGTCTACAGTGGTATCTGACGTTTTCTCAAAAGCAGCATCGTAATCCGGCGTGCTGCCGATTCCGGCAACGGTGAACTCTTTTCCCCCAACGATAAAGATATCTCCTAATTGCAGCTCATGTTTTTCCGCATAATGCTGTTCCAACAGGATCTCTCCCTGTGCCGGAATTTCCTCCCCTTCTGCTGGAACGAACAGATCTACCGATTCTCTTGCCTGATAGACACGAAACGTGGACTGTCCCAGATGAAAATCCAGGGAAAAATCCCTCTGCAGTGTCACACCTTTTTCCGTGATCTGTGCGGTCTCTTTTTCGGTCAGCGGAACAAAAACGCCAAACTGTCCGTTCTCTCTGTGATGGACACGTCCGCTCTCCTTCGTCCCCTGCATAATAGTCTCGGCAGCTCCCACAATAGCCACCACCATATACATGACCAGTGCCACCAGGAAAAACAGTGCCAGATACCGAAGCAGGTTTTCCCGGATATCCCGAAGTACTCGTTTGCTTAATATCCTCTGCATCCTACAAATCCTCCAGTTCTGCCGCAGGAACACGTTTCTCGTTCCGATAGTTCTTGCTGATCTGTCCGTCCTTGATCATAATGACCTGATGTACCATGTTTTTAATGGAATTATTATGCGTAACAATAAGCATCGTAGTGCCATACTGTCTGTTGATATCCTCCAGCAGTATCAGGATGTCCCGGGAAGTCCTGGAATCCAGCGCACCCGTAGGCTCATCGCATAACAGAAGGCTCGGATTCTTGATTAAGGCTCTGGCGATGGCACAGCGTTGCTGTTGTCCGCCGGAAAGTTGTGCCGGGAACTTGTTCTGATGTTCCGTCAGTCCCAGTACCTGCAGCAGTTCCTCCATATTCAAAGGATTCTTCGTCAGATACTGGCAAACCTGGATATTTTCCTTCACCGTCAGATTCGGCACCAGATTATAAAACTGGAAAATAAAACCCAGCTTCTCCCGACGGTAATTGGAAAGTGCTTTACTGTTAAGCCCCGCCACCTCCTGTCCATCCACTACGATGGAACCGGAATCCACGGTATCCAGTCCTCCGATGCAGTTGAGCAGCGTGGATTTGCCGGAACCGCTGGTGCCCTGGATGACACACATTTCACCTTGTTCCACTCCTGCGGTGATTCCCTTTAATACCTGTACATAACCGCCGCCTTCTCCATAGCTCTTCTTCAGATCCTTCACTTCCAGATACATATCCTGCCTCCTCATCACTAATGATAATGATTTTCATTATAACATAACACTGTTATGTTAATGCTCTGAAACAGCACCCCTGCAAAGTCCAAACTTCCTTGGGGTGCATTGTATTTTAGCTTTCTGTCATTATGCCCATCCATCCGCGCACCAGATACATCGTCAAGGCATCCACATGCTTCAATGCCACTCTCTCTTCTGTCTCATGCAGAAACAGGTGTACAAAAGTATCTACCATAATGTGGGCCATCCAGTGTGTCATGTAATCATCGACCCGCGGTCTTCCGGTGGCATTCGTCACCATATCGCATAATCTGCGGTACTGCTGCTCCGAGATATCCACGACCTCATCCAGACAATTTTCAAATCGGGACCCCTGAGATTTCGTCAGGAGCAGCAGAAAGGCCTCCCGGTTCGCATACATCTGCCGGATGATCTGTCTGGATGCTTCCAGATCCCCGTCATCCGCAATATCCAGCTGTGCCACCTGATCCTCGTTGTGCATCTCTGTGGCATAATGTTCTTCCATTATTGCATACAGCTGCCGCAACGGCTCTTCCACCAGTGCTGCCAACAGATCTTCCTTATCCTTGAAGAAAAAATACAGCGCCCCTGTGGTCACTCCGGCCTCTTTACAGATATTCCGCAGGGAAGCTTTCATATATCCTTTTTCCAAAAACTCCCTTTTGGCACATTCCAGAAGGTGCTGCCTGGTTTCTTTATTCTCATTTTGCGTTTCCTGTTTTAAGGGCATTGCGATCTCCTTCGGGAATAATACTCCTCTCATAGAAAGCATCCCCTGCCTGCAAGCAGTCAGGTATGTTTTCTATGGAAGAGTTTATTCTATCATATGTTCACTCGTTCACATAACGTTGTTATGTCTGCATTATAAATAAAAACAGGATTGCTGTCAACCCTGTTTTTATTTTCGTCATTTCGTGTTATTTTGTTTTCAGCTGTTCGATCTTTTCCTGTAAATCTGCAATGGCTCTCTGGCTGTTCTTAATGGTCTCGCACTGCTTCTCAAAAGGAGGCTCCGGCATATCGCTGTACTGTTCAAAATAGATCTTGCCGATCTCCAGATAGTTCTTCTTCATGACTTCCTCGCAGGTAGAGATCTGGCTCTTCAGATTAGCAATGGCTGCCAGTTCTTTTGCTTTGTCTGCCGCTACTTTTCCCTTTTCGGTGATGGTATCACCGATCTTCTCTATAATATCCATCGTATGATCTCCTTTCTCTTCCTACCGCCCGCACTTTGGATCTGTCTGTCCTTCCCGTCCGGGCTGTTTCGGTTTCCATATTCCGTGTGTATTATTGTACCTTCTTCCGGATACCGCGTCAAGTATAAGCGCTACTTGCGCATTTCAAAGAATCTGTGCTATAATCGCCTTGTAATACTATTGGAGGTGACATCATGCAGCCGCTATATACCACTCTGAAAGTTAATAATGAGATTGAATTGTGCGAAGTATCCGATCCCGATTGCAAGCAGCTCATCGAGAGAGCATTGCTGAAAAACCGGATTTCTTATTATATCCGCTGGCCGAAGGCTTCCCTCTTCAGCCGCAAAAAAGATGCCTGCATCATCTGCATCAACGACAATGTCAAGGATGCTGCGGAAGAAATCGTCCGCGGGATCTGTGACGAATCCGGATACAATGTGCGCTTTATTTTAAAACGTTCCTCTAATAACTATTTATAGACCCTTAAAGCACATAATTTTATGTTTTTTTCGTTTATTGATTGATTTTTTCTCACTAATGGATCATAATGATGATATCATTTAATACAAAGGAGGGGCTTTCTAATGGAAAAGCGTGTTAACAAGCATGTATTTGCCTGGGTTTTCTGCTTTTTACTTGGTGAGTTGGGTGTTGATAGATTCGTCAGAGGTCAGGTTGGTCTCGGAATTTTGAAGCTTCTCACTGCCGGTGGCTGCGGAGTATGGAGCCTGGTCGACTGGATCATTGCTCTTACCAAGGCATACGGTGCTGCTTATGCCGGTTCCGAAGAAGTTGTATTCGTAGACGGTAAATATACAGCATAATCACAGGATAAAAAAAGCTTTTGCCGGAGACGACAAAAGCTTTTTTCTTTTTATAGGTTGCCGATCATGAATAAAAACATAAAACAAACTATATTTCTTATTTCTATTATTGCACTACTCCTGCTTTTCCTGTGGTTCTCAGGATATCAATGCCCTTTACTATTTTTTTTTGGCATTCCATGCCCTTTCTGTGGAATGACCAGAGCATTTTTATGCCTATTAAGCGGTGATCTTACAACAGCCTTTTATTATCATCCTCTCTGGCCTGTAGTATTGGGAATTTTTATTATTTTTCCTCTTTGGAAATTCCGGCTTCTTCACTTATCGGACAAATGGATCGATCATGGGGCGTTTGCGATTGGAATTCTGTTCTTGCTCTGCTTTATCATAAGGCATGTAACACATTCTCCCATTGTACAGATTGATTTTACAAAAGGTATTTTTCATTTCTTTTCATATATGAATACATGAAAAAGGAGCTGTAATACAGCCCCTTTTTTCAATGCTCTTATGCAATCGCTTTATCCGTTTTCTCAATCAAAATCGAATTTGGTGTAACGCTCATACATAGCGCCATAACGGAATCTTGCCATTTCATTTTTCTTGAGGACATCTTCCTCGGATCCCCTGTACTGACAACGCAGGCAGTAGTATTCCTTCTTATCCTTATCGTAGAACATATCCATATCGATATCTCTCATGAAGCAAGAGGGACATCTGTAGTTTAATTTGCCTTTTCCAGCTTGAGCCATGTTGCAACGACCTCCTTATCCTTGATTTTGGAATTGTAACCCAGTGTAAACATCGGGGAGAATGCATATCCTTCCTTCACATATCCGACAGCGCCTTCTGCATTGGTGCTCATGGATACTGCGGTCTCAATCTGAGGAATGACAGCTCTTACTTCGTCAGCCTCTGCCTTCTCCATCTCACGGCACTTGTACTCGTAATCCAGAGTCTCTACCTCGTCACCCTTTTTGGTGCTCAGGGTGATACCCAGCATGTCCTCAGAGTACTCAGTGGTACCATAGCATGCTACGATGTACTCGTTCAGTTCTACTTCTGCGTTCGGATCGCTCATCTCCAGGATCTTACGCTCGATCTTGATCGCTGAGCTGCCTTCCTCGAAGGAAACGATGGTCTGTAATTTTACGGTCAGATCATAGAACTCGATATCTACGGGATCCAATGTCAGGATTCTGGTGTTGCCTTCCTGAGAGAAATGAGCTTTGGTACGGCACAGGCACAGATCCACTTCTTCACCGTTGTGTTTTAACTTGGCACTTCTAACGGTACCTTCTCCTGCATAATGTGTGAAGTAACCTGCACGGTACTTCTCCTGGATCAGGAAAGGATAGGAAGCATCGGTCACATGCTTGGTGCCGATACCTACCGGCCACTCCAGCTTTGCAGCGTAAGGGCGCAGGTCTACGATAGCACCGCCCTGATCCATATTTACGCAGGCACGCATGAAGGGATCACAGTACCAGAACAACTGCTTGTCGGAACCGTACAAAATATCTCTCCACAGAGCACACTCAGGCTCGGTGTAGGTCTTCTTCTGACGATAGTAATCAGCGAACTCCGCCATGGTCATATCGGTAAGCTTGCCTTCCTTCTTCAGGTCGCCGTAATACTTCATACCGTCTTCATAACTCTTCTTCAACAGTTCGTAAGGCTGCTCCCAACGGCCCATTTTGTTCAGCCAACCGGGTCCTACGAACATCATGTTGTATGCGTATCCGTTGTTGTACTTCTCCAGGGAACGATACTGATCGATCAGGTTGTACAGATAAGGATACTCCCAGGTCTTGGTGTCATAGATCATACCACGCAATACGTTCTGAGGATGGGTTCCGAAGTTGGAGCCATTGCCGTCATAGCATGCCAGCAGGTCTCTGGACAGGTGAGGGATTGCTACTACACCGCTGTCCTCAGCTTCGTTGGCTGCAGGTGCATGGGTATTCTGCTTGGAAGGGATCCAAGGTGCCCAGGGGCCGCCATCCATGAAGGTATACCAGGAGTTGTTGCAGGTATGATATGCCTTGGGGCCTTCCTCCCAACAGGTTGCTACCGCACATTTTACGGTAGGATAGGTTGCTTTGATATAATTGGTCAGATCTGCATCCATGTAGTAAGATCCGGTGGATTCGGGATAGAATCCGAACTTTTCATGGAACTTTCCGAATACATCATCCACGATAGACTTTTTGTCTTCCATGGAGAACATCCAGATACAGAAATCCTTGGTCTTGTACTTCTCACGGAACTCTGTGCAGGGCAGTCCTAACAGAGACAGTGCGATCTCATCACCGTACTTCTCGTGATCTGCCTTAGCCAGTGCTACCGCTTCGTCATTGAACAGGGAAGCATAGGTCATCTGAATGGTAGTCTTCAAACCATTCTTGTGTGCAGTTTCCTGCTGAAACTTGAAAATATCCAGAGATTCTGTTAACAGTGCTTTTCTGCCCAGATCCTCTTCTTTGCCGTGTCCGGTTACTTTTTCCGCATACTCGGGAACCATCTCCGGACGGTGAATGATATTCACGATAAACTTATCCATCTTTTCCTCCATCTCGCCATTTGGCATCTTATATCGTGAGCATAGCTCACTCAATGCATTTCACAAAATCACACTTGCAAGCAAGTGATTTTGCTTCAGTATATCATGATTCGCACCTACGGTGCTTACCGTTGCTTCGCAACGATCATGATCAAATTCGCCGTTCGCCAATTATGCAAGCATATTGGCTCACTTGCACTCATTATATCATCCTCCCCGCATTGCGGGAACGAATATCACATTACTTCTGAAAGTCTCTGATCACTTTCAACGCGGGCAGTGCATTTCCATCATAATCGAACAGTGCCTGATTGGCCCATTCGTTTCCGCCCGGACCGGGATCCTGAATATAGTTCAGGGATTCCTCGTTGGCCCAGCCACAACCAGGCATTGGGATCCATGCCGGCTCCCAATAGTAGAAGCCCTTTCCTCTGCCCTCCGGAACCTGTGTGATCCTCTCCATGACCTTCTGCATAAATGCAGACTGTCCTTCCGGTGTCATAGGATACTCCACCGCCTCTGCAAGGTGGGGCTTGGTCGCAATGCCCTTGCGCTGTTCCGGTGACAGCTTTTCCCTGTCTGCATAGTCCTCCATGGTGAAGCCCATGGATACCTCTGCCACAATGACATCCTTCTGATATCTCTGAGAGAGATCGTTCATATTATTTGTCAGATCATCAATGGTTCCATGCCAGAAAGGATAATAGGACAATCCGATGACATCGAAGTCCTCTCCTCTCTGTACATAGGCATCAAACCATTCTCTGCAGCGGGCATTGTTGCCGCCACAGTCCAGATGAAGCATCACGCGGCTATCCGGGGATATTTCTCTCACTGCACGGATGCCCGCACTGATAAACCGGGCGATATTGTCAACATTGTCCCATTTTCCATGAGGCCACATCAGGCCATTGGTGATCTCATTACCTACCTGTACCATCTCCGGAAGCAGATCCAGACGCTTTAATTTCAGCAGCACATCCTTCGTGTAATCATACACATACTTCTCCAGTGCATTGGCATCTGCATACGCCCACTCCTTGGGAGGAAACTGTTTGCCGGGATCTGCCCAGAAATCACTGTAATGCAGATCCAGCAGATAGCTGTAACCCAGCTTTTTGCCTGCGGAAGCCAGTGCCACCAGTTTTGTAAAGTCACTGGTACCGGCTCCGTAAGGCTTGCCGTCCTCACTGTAAGGATCGTTCCAGAGACGGATGCGCAGAGAGTTGGCACCGTATTTTTTCAGGATCTCCAGTGCGTCCCCCTCTTTGCCTTCGTCATAATACTTTGCACCGAGAGCTGTCTCTTCCGGCAAAGTCGATACATCCATACCTTTGATAAATTTATCCATAAATTAACTCTTTATCTCCATGTCATACATTTATCCGGAGAATCCATTCCATGGATTCTCCTAGGTTAAACTGCCTAAGCAGTTTAACCTTTCACTGCGCCACCGGTGATACCTTCCACATAGAACTTCTGCATGATCACAAATAATACAGAGATAGGAATAGATACCAGTACACCGCCTGCACAGAACTGACCAAAGTAAGTGTTGATCAGGCTCTTATCCAGCATATTGTACAGACCGATAGCAACAGTCCACTGGGAAGATATGCCGGCATTTAACATCAGCTTTGCATATACGAAATCCATCCAGGGGGACAGGAAGGAGCTGATAACGGTATATACAATGATGGGACGGCTCATGGGGATAACAACCTTCCAGAAGATCGTAGCCTCACTGGCTCCATCCAGATAAGCAGCCTCGCGCAGGGAATTCGGAATCGTATCGAAGAAGCCCTTTGCGATCAGGTAACCCAGTCCGGCGCCGGCAGAATATACCAGGATCAGTCCGAGGTGAGTGTTGGTCAGGTTCAATGTCTTCAGGATAAAATATACTGCGATCATGGACAATACACCGGGAAACAGATTCACGATAACTGCGGCGTTCATCAGCGGCTTACGTGCCGGGAAACGCATGCAGGAGGTCGCATAGGCCACCATCAGTACAAAAGCGGTGGAGATCACACATACCACACATGCAATGATGAAGGTGTTCTTGAACCAGTTCGGGAACTGTGCCACACTGTCCGCAGAGAAAAGCAGATTCTTATACTGCGCCAGACTCCATTCCTTCGGGAAAAAGGTGCTGGTATTCATGCCGGTGTATGCGCTGAAGGAGGTGACCACCAGCCATACGATAGGCACCAGCCAGACAAATGCCAAAAACGCCAGTAACAGGTTATGTAATAAAGTCTTAATAAATCTCTTCATTAACGGAACGCCTCCTCTCTGTCACCCTTCAGGAATCTGCTGAAGGCAATGAGGGTAAATACCGCACATAGGATAAACACAATAATACCGATGGTGGATGCCATCTTGTAGTTGTAATAGCTCTGTGTCAGATTGAACAGCCAGGTGATCAGCAGATCCACTTCCTTCGCCTGGGAGTTCGCCATGGCCTGATTTGTGGTGGTATATACACCCTGGGTCAACAGATAGATTACGTTGAAGTTATTAATATTCTTGACAAAATCCGTTACCAGAGAAGGACCCGTGACGAACAGCATATACGGCATAGTGATATGAATAAAGCTCTGCATCGGAGTAGCGCCGTCGATCTTCGCACTCTCCAGCTGGTCAGAAGGAATATTCATCAGCACACCGGTAGCGATCAGCATCTGGTAAGGAACACCGATCCAGATATTGATCAGGATGATCATGACATGTGCCCATCCGGGAGCGGACAAAAACGGAATATAACTGGTACTGATCGCGCCGATATCTCTCAGCCACTGGGTAATTCCCGCATTGGCACAGATTGTGTTCATGATGCCGTTGTTCGCGAAAAAGTTACGTACCAGAAGTAAGGAGACGAACTGGGGAACTGCGATCGTTACAATGAACAGCGTTCTCCACAGCTTGGGCAATTTGGTTCTCTTATTATTGATCAGCAGGGACAACAGAATACCGCCGATGTAAGTGGTAGCGGTTGCAAACAATGCCCATACCAGCGTCCAGATCAAGATCCTACGGAAGGCATAACCGAAGGTAATGGTCATTCCACCGCTGGAGAACAGATTCTTGAAGTTGGTAAATCCCACCCATGTAAACAATGCGGAGGGAGGCATATGTCCCTGATCATAGTTCGTAAACGCAACAGCGATCAGGATCAGCAGAGGAACGATCGTGAAAATAACAACACCCATGACAGGAAGTGCCAGCAGTGTGATATAGAATTTGTCATTCTTGAACTGCTGCAAGTCTTCTACAAACGTATTGATATGTTCTCCTGCCTGTGCTTTTTTCTGAAGCCGGTAAACGGTCACTTCATTCTTAAGCCAAATCACCAGGAATGTGAACCAGACCACAAATGAGATTACGGAGAACAATAGGATCATAAATGAGTTGTCATAATCATTGAACTCATTCTGCATGGTTACAATATTGAAAACCGTCTCCTGCTGAACCGTTCCCAAAGTTCCAAAATCACGTACATACTCTGTGGCAAAGCCAAAGGTGAATACAATGACTGCCACTTCGAGCAGAGTCATTAAAATACCTTTGATAATTTGTTTTCTGCGGATATATCCTGCTCCCATCCAGACCAGGGATAATTTTACGAACAGATCTCCTTTTACGACTGCTTCACCGAACTCCTTGAAGAATCCGCCGATTCCGCTCTTTTTCTTCTTCATTCTCTGCCCTCTCCTTTCTTCATATTAATATAAATTTTTAGTAACTGTTCCGAACATCTTCCCACGTTCATCTGACCAGTTACATAAACCTGCAGGCAGGAGTCGAACCCGCTTACCGGAAACGTTTCCTGTAAAAAAGGCATCCATCCACTACGTATTATTGTTCATAGCTTCAGGACGCCTTTCTATTCTCTGTATTCGTTCTGCACCAGAACGTTTTCATCATTCATTTGTCACAGAACCGGAACAGATCATCTTCCCAAACTTATTCAGCGGGTACGGAAACACCTTCTACCAGCTCATCCAGGGCTGCCTGGATACCTGCTTCATCATCAGCCTTCAGCTGACCCTGAGCTACCTTCTCACCAAAAGTCTTGGAAGGATCCCAGTACTTGCCGCCAACGATCTGAACTACACCATAAGCGGACTGCTCAGACAGAGCTGCAATAGCGGTATTGGAAGAAACCTCCTCGGAACCAGCTACATTGATATTGGAAGGTCCGATCTCTCTCTCTGCGAAACGTACTGCCTGGTTGTCTTCGTTGGTGATCCAGTCAGCCAGCAGAGTTGCCCAGCCTGCATTTGCAGAATACTTGTTAACACCTACCAGCTTGAAGCCTGCTACGGAACCCTGCTGGATCTGCTTGTCACCACAGGTATAGGTAGGAAGCTTGGTAGCTGCGTAGCCTTCACCGAAAGCGGTCTGAGCTGCAGCTGCATCCCAGGTACCGGAAACTACTGCACACAGTTCGCCGGAAGCGATCTGGTTAGAAACATCACCATCAGCGATCGGAAGGAATGCGCTGTTGCCGGCGATACCCAGCATAGCCTGTACAACCTGTACACCGGTAACACCATCAGCGCTGGTGCCGTTCCAATCCATAGCAGTACTGCCGTCATCGTTCAGTGCAGTAGTAAATCCTGCGCCATAGAAGAAGGAAGCATTGTACCAACCGGAAGCAAAAGTCATACCAACCTTCTTGCCAGCCTTCTCAGCTGCTGCAAGTAAGGTATCCCAGCTCTGTGCATCTTCGGGAGTTACTAACTCGGAATTGTAATATAAGAAGTAACCGTTATCAGCACTCATAGGGAATGCATACAGTGTGCCGTCCTTGGTTGCTGCGTCTACAGAACCGGGAGCGTTTGCACTCTTGACATCAGCTACGCTCTTGCCAGCGTAAGCTTCCAGAGCTGCGTCCATATCATCAACAGACTGCAGAGCACCTGCATTTACCAGATCGATCAGCTGATCAGATGCGAAAGAATACACATCAGCAGCAGCCTCAATATCGGTTAAAACAGTATCCTTAGCTGTGGACTCGGATTCGGTACCAAGCTGGATATCGAAGTTTGCATAATCTGCGTAATGCTCCTTGAAGGAATCGATCATGCCCTGTAACATGGGCTGATCTTCCTCAGCACCCCACATTCTCAAGGTAACGTCCTGCTTCTCAGCGGGAGCGGTCTGCTGTGCAGCCTCGGTGGTGGTTGCTGCTGCAGAAGTTGCTGTGGTATCTGTTCCGGCATTTGCAGAAGCATCAGAGTTTCCACAAGCTACCAGAGAGAATGCCATAGTCAGTGACATTGCTAAAGCGACTAACTTTTTCATTTTGTTATCCTCCTGTTTTGTTTTGCAAGTTTGTGCGTATTGCGCAACCGCTTGTCTACGATAATAGTTTAGCAACATTTCCTTATGTTGTCAATTTATAATAATGACTGATATTGAGATCTAAAATTGTGCACTTTGCACAATCATGCTTTGAAAGTCTTGATTTTACTTGGTTTTCAGCACATCCTTTTTTTGAAAAAAAATGCTTTTTTTATAATTTTTTTGAGCAAAATTAAGGAAAACGTTTTTCCTGATCATGATTTTCACACTCTTGTCAGCCTTTTGTAGACTCCTTCAGGATGATCTCATAGTCCAAAAGTGTTTTGTCAGGTACTGTTTTGCCATGGATCATATCCAACAGCACCTGACAGGATCTCCGTCCCAGCTCTGTGATATTGAACTTCAGCGAGGTTATGGTAACCGGATAATTTTCCAGAATGCGGCTGTAATGACAGGATGCCACCTTCATCTGGTCCGGGATGCGTACACCCATGCGGGCAAGCTTTCTGACTACCTCATCGCAGATGTAGTCATCCTGACACAGAATGCACTCCACACCGCTCTTTTTCAGCTCTTCCACTGCCTTTTCCACCATGGCTTTATTGCTTAAATCCGTGTACACCAGATCCTGGTTCAGCTTGCGCTTTCCCTTGCGGTAGGCTTCCTCATATCCCTGATACCTGCAGCGGTTTACCATCTGATCCATATTGCTTCCCAGGTAGGCAATATTCTGGATCCCTTTGGCGAACAGAACCGTCACCAGTTCCTTACAGGCTCCCACATTATCATGGTCTACCTGTACCACATCATCATCCGGGAATTTCCCCACAGCCACAAAGGGAATCTGCTTCTGTTTCAGGAATTTAACGTATTTGTCGTTCTCATAAGTTCTGGTAAGAATCATTCCGTCCACTTTCCGGTTCTGGATCAGCCGCTCCAATGGTTTGGTATCGTTTCCGTTCGTCGTGACCACGATAATATCATAATCATTGGCCTGTGCCACTTCTTCCACGCCATACATACAGGTATGGAAAAAAGGCATATCCACAAGGGTATTGACCTCCGGCAGGATAATGGCGATATTATTGGTCTTGGATTGTGCCAGGCTCTGTGCTGCCGCATTGGGATAAAAGCCATGTTCTTCTATGTAGTCGAGAATCCGGTCTCTGGTAGCGGCTCCAATACGGCCTTTTCCGGAGATCGCCCTGGAAACTGTGCTGGCAGACACCCCCAGTTCCCTCGCCACATCATGGATCGTCATTGTCTTATCATTCCCAGAATTATTGTTCATACCTTCATCACGCCTTTCCGTGACCTGCAACCTACAGATTGCAGGCACACTTTCCTCCCCATCCTTGCGCAATCCGTTATTTTCATACCTCTTTATTGTCACAATATGCGCAAACGATTGTTCTTGTTTATAGTATCATCTTGTGATGTAGCTTTCAATGCATCTTTTTACACAAATTGCCTCCTCATTTCTATACAATAGTTACAAAACAATCAAGTTTCTTGAAGTTATTTAACCTGTTTTGCCGCATTTTGTTCCGGAACTGTTTCCAATCTCATTCTTTATGATACTAATTTTCCAGGAGACTCTCCGCCACGCACAGTTTCCCATACCCCACCCGGTCATTGGGATATTCAGTCTCCCCCCTCAGTGGTCTGGCTCCTTTCCTGAAATATGCTTTTACTTTTTCGCCGTAGAGGAAGGGATCATTCCCCCGTACAATGCCCCATTCCATCAAAAGCGCTGCCGCACCACTAACAATGGGCGCTGCGAAGGAGGTGCCGGTCACGGGAGTAAAACTGCCGTAGACATCCGGAGCCTGGATATTCACACCGGGAGCCACAAGATCCGGCTTGGTCAGTCCCGCAGCAGCCACACCAATGGTTCTTGTGCTATCCGCATAGCCTCTGCCGGAGAAATCGGCATAGCTATCATAGACCTGGTCATAGGCTCCCACGGTGATCACCTTGGCTGCGGTAGACGGAATGGTCAGTGTCACCTGGGGTGTGGCACGGTAGAATCCGGTACTCTCCCCGATTCCGCTTCCCGCTGGGAGATACAGATAATATTGTCCTGTCACGGTCACTACCGGTTCCAGCCGGATTGTCCAGATCCCTGCATTGATGTAGCTTCCCTCTGCCGGGATCATGTCCAGATAGATTTCCTGTGCCACCGCATAGGGCAGAGGCTCTCCCAGATAAACCAGTATTCTAGTCTGTTCCAATTCCAGCGTGTATTTTCCTCCTTGGATATTTGTGGACAATTCTGCTTCCTCACCTCCCGGGGCCTGCAGTCTTATCCGGAACACATCGCTGTAATTTTTCCATAGCTGTATGTTCAGGTTTCTCTCATAATTGCCCACAGCCAGTTCCACGCGGCCGTCCCTTGTTATATTGCCGGCAAAATGTCCTCTGGCGGCTCCTTCGTTGCCGCTGCCCACGCATATCACCGTCCTGCCGATCTCCGAAGCATTGTCCAGGAACCTCTCCAGCAGAGAACTTCCATCGTGGGAACCGTAGCTGTTGCCGAAGCTCAAATTGATGACAAGAGGCATATTTAACTGTCTGGCTTTCCGCAGCGCATAAGTAACGCCTCTCATGATCTCCGTGGTCCGGGGAAAACCTTCCTCCCTGGGAAGTCCCAGTTTCACGATGATCAGTTCCGCCTCCGGGGCTGCCCCGGTATAGAGACCGTCCGCACTTCTCCCGGCGGCAATCCCTGCCACTGCCGTTCCATGGCCGGTCAGATCCCTGCTGGGGATCAGGCCGTACCGTTCCAGTACACTGCTGTTCAGTGCCCGGTTGATTTCCTCCTCCGTATATTCAGTCCCGATGGGAAATCCATCCGGTGTCCTCCCATATCCCGTATCGCCCGTTTCCTCCGGCGTTATCTGATTCTGTGGCAATGTCGGATTCCGCAGCGTCTCCTGCTCCCGTGATGCGGCCTGCTTTCCCGGAATCGTCTGATCCCATAGATACCGTATCCTCGTACTGCCATCTGCCTTGCGGAACACCTCCAGATCCCAGGTGATTCCGGAATCCAATACAGCCAAAAGAACGCCCCTTCCATTCAGAAAAGGCGTTCTTCTTGTCACCGGTGGAAAGCAGGATGCGCCGTCCGGATCTGTCTGCTGATAGTAAAACCGCTTAGGCTTCTCCACATACTCGATCTCCGGAGTCTCCGATACGGTATCTACCAGTGTCTCCGGTACCGTAAGGATCGCATATCCGGCAATCAGCTCTTCCACCACAATATTCTGTTCCCGCAGTCCGTCCAGACTGCCATGATATTTTACGATCAGCTCCCAGCTGCGGCTCTCCGCACTGTAACCTACATTCAGACTTTCCGTCTGTTCCCGTTCTTCCTCCGGGGTCTCCAATGCAAGATTCAGGATGTTTTCCAGTTTCTGGTCCATGGGCACTCCCCATTACTTCCGCTTCTTACATCTTATGTCCCATGTGGGAAATCATTCCGGAAAAGTCAGGTCTTACGCCTCCTTCGGAATCTGTCCATCCACATGAAGGATATGGTTGATCAGCCAGTCTGTCAGGTAATTCAGAATATCCATGATCTGCTCATCCTGATTTTCTTCATCTTTCTCATGCTGATCAATAAATTCATCCAGTTTGTTGATAAATTCCTGATGCTGAATCTTCTGGGTAAAAATCTTTTTGTACTGGATGGATTCCATATACGCTTCTTCATCTGAAAAATGTTTTACGGTATAATCACGCAGTTTTTCCAGAATTGCATCAATCTTGTCATACTTGTCCGGTGTAAACTCTTCCTGCAGCAGTTCGTATGCTTCACTGGCATAGTCAAACAACTGTTTATGCTCCTGATCGATCATGTCAATTCCAATATAGTATTCCGGTTTCATTTCAAACATAACTTCAGCCTTCTTTCGTATCTTTTTTGTATCTTTTCCTGTATCCTAAATATGCACTTTTCGTGCAGAACTTTCAAGTGCTTCCACGCTTTTTATACTTTTTTAAGAATTCCCGCTGCCAAAATCATTCGCCCCAGAATTCCTTCAGCGCCCGGACCGCATATTCCGTATCCTTCATGCCTGCTGTCTCCACAGCGGAATGCATGGCCAGCTGAGGCAGTCCGATATCCACGCTGGACACTGATACATGTGCGGTGGAAATATTGCCGAGAGTGGAACCTCCCGCAATGTCGGAACGGTTGGCATAGGTCTGGTAAGGTACCTTCGCCCGTTCGCAGTAATCCTTCATCCTTGCCGCGGAAATACCATCGGTGGTGTATTTCTGGCTGCCATGATATTTGATGACGATTCCGCCGTTTAAGTACGGACGGTTGGTAGGATCTGCTTTTTCGGGATGGTTGGGATGTACCGCATGGGCATTATCCGCAGAGATCAGGAAGCTGTCCGCCACCCAGCGCAGATAGCTGCTGTGATCCGCCTGCAATCCTTCCGCGATCCGCTGTAAAATATCTTCCAGAAAAGTGGAATCTGCACCCTGTCTGGTACCGCTTCCCACCTCTTCATTATCGAACACCGCACAGACATTGATATACTCTGCCGGAGTACTCTCCGTAAAAGCTTTTGTCAGGGCAAAAGCGCTCTGCAGATCATCCAGTCTGGGAGACAACACGAATTCTCCCTTTGCTCCTATCATTTTTCCTTCCTGTCTGGTGTACAGGAACAGGTCTTCTCCGAGAATCGTCTCAGCGTCCACGCCTGCCGTTTCTGCTGCCAGCGCTACCAGTGTGGGCTTCTCTACTGCTTCCGGCTGTTCCTCCGCATTCTCCGATGCGGTCTGTGCATCGTATGTAGTATGTGCATCATATTCGTCAAATGATACGTCCGCAAGCAAAGGCAGCAGATCCACCTGGGGATTGTACTCCACACCCTTGTTCATTTCCCGGTTCATATGGATGGCCACATTGGGGATCACGCAGAGATCTCTGTCGATATTCACCAGTCTGCCCTCTATACCGTTCCCGTTCTTCACAGCCAGTCTGCCAGCGACGGAGAGTGGTCTGTCCAACCAGGTGGACAAGATCATGCCGCCGTATTTTTCGGTGTTCAGACGCAGATAATGCTCCTCCACGGTCAATTCCGGCTTCTCTTTGATCTTAAAGCAGGGGGAATCACTGTGGGCTGCTGCCATATGAAAGCCCCTGATGCCGACCTCCTTTTCCGGAATCACAAACGCAATAACGGAAGAATCATTGCGCTCCGTATAATACCGTCCGCCCTTTTCCAGTTTCCATTCTTCCTTTTCCTGTAACTGCTGAAAGCCTGCTGCCTCCAGCATCCTTCCGATATTGGCCACTGCATGAAAACAGGTAGGACTTATTCTTATAAATTCCAGCATCTCCTGTGCTGTCTTCCGAAAATCATTCATTCTGTTCACTTCATCCTTTCCCGGGTCGTCTGTCTGCCTGCGCTGTTCGTGCCCGGAACCATTAGCGTTCCGCACGCATGGGATTATTGAGGAAATCCTCATAAGTCAGACGGATACCTTCTTCCAGCTCCGTCGTATAATGGTAGCCCAGGCTTTCCAGTTTGCTGACATCCAGAAGCTTTCTGGGAGTTCCATCCGGCTTGCTGGGATCCCATTTGATCTCCCCAGTATAACCTACTACCTTCGCTACCAGTTCCGTCAATTCCCGGATGGTCAGTTCCTTGCCGGTTCCCAGATTCACTGTCTCATCGCCGCTGTAGGTATTCATCAGATACACGCAGGCATCTGCCAGATCATCCACATAGAGAAATTCCCGCAGTGGGGTTCCTGTTCCCCAGCAGACTACTTCCTTCGCGCCGGATACTTTTGCCTCATGGAAGCGGCGGATCAGCGCCGGAAGCACATGGCTGTGGGTGGGATGATAATTGTCGTTGGGCCCGTACAGATTCGTGGGCATGACACTGATATAGTCGGTTCCGTACTGTCTGTTCAGGAACTCGCAGTATTTCAGTCCGGAGATCTTCGCCAGTGCATACGCCTCATTGGTTTTCTCCAGCTCAGAAGTCAACAGGCAGCTCTCCTTCATAGGCTGCGGTGCCATACGGGGATAGATACAGCTGCTGCCCAAAAACATCAGCTTCTTGCAGTTGTTCTGCCATGCCGCATGGATCACATTCATCTCCAGGATCATATTTTCATACATGAAATCCGCCAGTGCCTCACTGTTGGCCATGATGCCGCCCACCTTGGCTGCGGCCAGGAACACATAGTCCGGCTTCTCCCTGGAAAAGAACTCCTCCACGGCATCCTGTCTGCACAGATCCAGTTCCTTATGGCTGCGGGTGATGATATTGGTATATCCGTTTCTCTGGAGTGCTCTACAAATAGCACTTCCTACCATACCCTTGTGGCCGGCTACATATATTTTTGCGTCTTTTTCCATGATATTACAGTACTTCCTCTCTTTATTTCTCCTGTTATTCCGCGGTTTCCTTCAACACTACCGCTTCAGCCTTTGCCAGCTTCAGATCGTGCTCTGCCATCAGACGGCACAGTTCCTCGTAGCTGGTTCTCTGGGGATTCCATCCCAGCACCGTGCGGGCCTTCGTCGGATCTCCCCACAGATTGACCACATCCGTGGGACGGTAAAAGGCCTCGCTGACCTCCACCACCACCTTGCCGTTGGCCTTGTTGATTCCTTTTTCATGGATACCGCTGCCCTGCCATTCCAGTTCGATTCCCACATAATGGAATGCCAGTGTGGTAAATTCTCTTACGGTATGCTGTACACCGGTGGCAATAACGAAGTCCTCCGGCTTGTCATGCTGCAGCATCAGCCACATGCATTCCACATAGTCCTTCGCATAGCCCCAGTCTCTCTTGGAATCCAGATTGCCCAGATAGAGTTTATCCTGGATACCGCAGGCGATTCTGCCGGCTGCCAGTGTGATCTTACGGGTAACGAAAGTCTCTCCCCGGCGCTCGGATTCATGGTTGAACAGAATGCCGTTGACTGCGAACATATTATACGCTTCTCTGTATTCCTTCACGATCCAGAAGCCGTACTGTTTTGCCACCGCATAGGGGCTGTAGGGATGGAACGGGGTGTTCTCATTCTGAGGCACTTCTTCCACTCGGCCATAGAGTTCGGATGTGGATGCCTGATAAATACGGCAGGTCTCGGCCAGTCCCACCATACGCACAGCCTCCAGAATCCGCAGCACGCCCAGTGCATCTACATCTCCGGCATATTCCGGTGCCTCAAAGCTTACCTGTACATGGCTCTGGGCGCCCAGATTGTAGATTTCATCCGGTCTGACTTCTCCGATGATGCGCACCAGGCTGGTGGAATCCGTCATGTCTCCGCCATGGAGAACGATCTTGTCCTCCCGGATCAGATGGTCGATACGACCGGTATTGCTGATGGAAGATCTGCGGATCAGTCCATGCACTTCATATCCTTTTTCCAGCAGGAACTCTGCCAGATAAGAGCCGTCCTGTCCGGTAATTCCTGTAATTAACGCTTTTTTCATTTTCTGTCCTCGTCTTTCTCTTCAGCTGCTTACGGCTGAAATACAATAGCGTGGGCGCAGGCATCTGCCTTATCCTGTCCACAGAATACACCGGCGATCGCCAGTCCGAAGGGGATGGAAGTCCCCATTCCGCGGGAAGTGATCACGTTACCGTCCACTTCCACGGGGCCTGCAGTCACAGCCGCACCTTCCAGATGATCCTCGAAGCAGGGATAGGCGCATGCTCTCTTTCCCTTCAGGATTCCTCTGTGTCCGAAGATACTGGGAGCCGCACAGATTGCCGCAATGTATTTTCCCGATGCATAAAAAGCATCGATCTGCTGCATCAGGGGCTCACAGGCCTCCAGATTCTTCGTTCCCTGTCCGCCACCGGGCAATACCAGACAATCATATTCCTCAAAATTCACCTGGGACAATGTCATATCCGCAGTCACCGGAATCTTATGTGATCCCATCACCTGTTTTTCTTCCGTAATGGACACCATATCAATGGTCAGTCCACATCTGCGGCAGATATCCACTACCGTCAGACCTTCTATTTCCTCAAACCCATTTGCCAGAAAAATCGCTATCTTACTCATGGTTTTCCCTCGCTTTCCGTTTTGTTTTCTGTCTCATTTGCAAGTCATATACTCTGACTTTGCACAGTTATGATTAGTATACACAATTTGGAAGCGTAATTCAATTCCCATGGGCAGATATTTGCAGATTTCACTGTATTTTCAAGGAAAATCATGTTATACTAAAGAAGTGTTTTTAAGTCTTAATTACAGAAGCGAGGCATTAATACTATGGAAATCGAGCGAAAGTTTACCCTGAAATCCTTACCCGACAATCTGGAAAGCTATCCTTCTCATCATATCGAGCAGGTGTATTTGAATTATAATCCCGTGGTCAGAGCCAGAAAACAGGATGATGAATATTATCTCACTTACAAAGGCAGCGGCATGATGGCCAGAGACGAGAGCAATCTTCCGCTGAACGAGGAATCCTATTACCATCTACGGGAAAAAGCCGACGGCAGTGTGATCTCCAAAAGACGCTATCTGATCCCTCTGGAGCATCCCGGATTCAAAGAAGGCTTTCCCACTCCTCCGGCGGATTATTCCCTGACCATCGAGCTGGATGTTTTTGATGCCCCCTTCGCCCCTCTGATCATGGCAGAAGTGGAGTTTGGAAGCAAAGAAGCAGCAGAGGCTTTCGTCCCTCCCGCATGGTTTGACAAAGATGTCACCTACTGCAAGGAATACCACAATTCCTATCTGGCTCTGGAGCTGCATCACGCTCCGGAAAATTCCTAAAATGTAACTGCAGTCATTCAAAATGCACGGTAATTCCCCATCGGGAATCCCGTGCATTTTATTTTTTCTGTCTATACCACTGTAAAACAGCGGATACTTTCTTTCAACTGTCCCACTGCACCGGTCAGATCATCCACCGCATAGGAAATATCCTTCATCTCCTGCTGTAATCCCCGGTTGTTGTTCTTTACCACCGCCAGCTTTTCCGTACTGTCCTCCACGGTTGCTTCCATCTGTGAGTTAGCACTATTGACATTCTGCAGTACCGACAACAGTTCATCGATCTTCTGTCGGAATTCATTCATCATCTCATCCACATGATCCGCAGCCTCATGATAATTTGTGCCCGTATCCTCCAGAGCATCGTAATCTCTCATGACTCTGGTATTCACAAAATCCAAAAGTTTTGTAGCATTTTCGGAAAGTTCTTCCACGCTTTCCACTACCCGGTTACTTATCTCCTGGATATTATTGGCTGACTCTCTGGAGCTGTCTGCGAGCTTGCGGATCTCCTCCGCCACGACTGCGAATCCCCGGCCTGCTTCTCCTGCTCTGGCAGCCTCGATAGACGCATTCAGTGCCAGCAGATTCGTTGTTCCAGCAATTCCCAGGATTTCTTCCGTCAGTTCCGTGATCTTGTGGATCTGCCTGCTGTTGGCGATGGACTCCGTCATTGCCGTGTCGATCTCCTTCATCACCTGGGTTGCCTCCTGCTTACTCGCCACCGCCGTTGCCTTCATTTTTCCGGCCCTATCCTTGATATCCGCCGCATAATTGCGTCCATCCTGTGCCACCTCCAGCATGTTCTCCACCGTGGTATCCAGCACCCCGGTATCCTGTTGCACCCCTCCGATAGCCTCCGTGACAGACTGCATGCCACCAGCCATCACTCCCAGCTTCTGGGTGGTGTCCTCCGCGGTGGCATTTACCTTTTCCACATTGGAGATAATACCGGTCTGTTTTTCCTCCATATGTCCGCAGCTCTCGGTAATCGCCCTTATGATGGTCTGCATCTGCGCTACCAGATCATTGATGGCCATGGATAATCTGCCGACTTCATCCCCCGATTTCACCCGGATCCGTCTGGTAATGTCACCTCTGTTATTGCGAATGCCTTCCACCAGTTCATCCACCTGCCTCGTAGCATATTTCACCGGACCGATGACCCAGATCCGCAATCCCAGCATGATCACCACGACTACTGCAAGCAGTACCAGACTTGCCACCGCCACGATCATGGGCACTCTGGCCGCACTCTGCTCCATCTGTCCCTGTGCCTGTGCCATCTGCTCTCCGGTGATCTCCAGCATCTGATTCATATAGCTTTCAATATGTTCATTGAACATCGGCAGATTCGATGTGGCAGACACATAGGCCTGCGTCTTATTCTCTGCACTGGTGACCAGCAGACTCTCCACGGTCTTTTTGTATTTTGCCAGTTCCGCAGAAGCACTGTCAAACGCCTCTCTCCGGGCATCCCCCTCAGACAGCAGTCCTTCGAACTCCGTCATCTGTTGTTCCATATCAGTGATCTCCTGCAGGATCTTATCCGACAAATTTTCCATTGTCACACTGTTGGTGGTCATGACATGGGTCAACACCTGCCCGTTAATGTAAGTAAACTGTCTGGAAAGCTCCGAGATTTTCTCCTGTTCAGCCACCTGACCGGCCACGATTTCATCGTTGGTTACAATGACCGATTGCAACGTCTGCACCAGCACTCCCATACAGCTGAGTGCAGCAACTGCCAGCAGCAGTAAAAGTGCCACGATCTTGACTCCGATCCCGACTCCTTTTTTCTGCTTTCCTTCCCGCTTCTTCCGTTCTTTTCCCTTATTCATGCTCTTCTCCTCCCAATACCATCAAAAGGGCCTGCAGCGCATATGCACCGGGCCCTTTTGATTAGATATGTAGAAATTAATTCTTGGCAATTAATTTTCCACCACGTTTGGATACAACATCGAAGATAACTGCTGCCAGAAGTACCAGACCCTTGACTACCTTCTGCATATTCTGATCGACACCCATCAGAGACATACCCAGGTTAATAACACCCATCAGTACAGCACCTACGATAACTCCGGGTACAGTTCCGGTTCCGCCGTATGCGGAAGCACCGCCGATGAAGCAGGAACCGATGGCATCCATTTCATAGTTCTGTCCGTATGTCGGCTGTGCGGAAGTCATACGTGCAATGGTTACCATACCAGCTAACGCTGCCAGGAATCCCATGTTCATATAAGCCAGGAAATAAACCTTGTTGGTATTGATACCGGATAATTTGGTGGCCTTCTCATTACCGCCCACTGCGTAGAAATAACGTCCTACAGTAGTGTTGGAAGTGATGTAACCGTATACCATGATAACAATCAGTACCCAGATCAATACGCTGGGAATACCTTTGTGCTGTGCCAGACGATAGCTGAATGCCAGGATCACTGCAGCGATCACTACGATTTTGCCGATCGTGGAACCCATGCTGGGAGCTTCGTATCCTTTTTTCACCTTGTCGGCTCTATTCTTCAGCTGTAACACTGCAAAGATCACTGCAGCGATCACACCGGCAAATACACAGGTCAGATTGATGGGACCATTACCGAAGAAATCGGGAATATAACAGTCAGCACCGCCACCGAACAGATTTACGAATGTAGTGCAGTCCTTAATGGATACGGTCATACCCTGCAGGACTACGTTGCTTAATCCTCGAAAAGCCAGCATGCCGGCCAATGTCACGATGAAAGGCGGGATTCTCACATAAGCGATCCAGAAACCCTGGAAAGCACCGATCAGTGTACCGATAACAAACATGATCAGAATAGCCAGCCACATGTTCATTTTCATGTTGACCATGAGTACCGCTCCGATGGCACCGACGAAACATACAACAGATCCAACGGACAGATCGATGTTACCGCCGGTCAGGATACATAACAGCATACCGGTTGCCAGAATAAACACATATGCGTTCTGCGAGATCAGACTGCTGACATTCATGGGAAGCAGGATTGCTCCTCCGGTTCTCCATGCAAAAAATGCCGTAACCACGATCAGTACGAGGATCATGGTATATCTTTTTATAAAATCGAGGCCCTTTGTTTTATTCATGCCAATGCTCCTTTCTTACCGGCTGATAATATCTTGGACATGATAAGCTCCTGTGTTGCCTCACTGCCCGCCAGTTCTCCTACTATTTTTCCTTCGTTCATTACATAGATCCGGTCGCACATGCCAAGAATCTCAGGCAGCTCCGAGGAGATCATGATAACCGATTTTCCTTCTGCCACCAGTTGGTTAATGATGCAGTAGATTTCGTATTTTGCACCAACATCAATACCTCTCGTCGGCTCATCCAGGATCAGGATATCCGGATCTGTGAACATCCATTTTGCCAAAAGTACCTTCTGTTGATTACCGCCGCTTAAGTTTCCTACATTCTGCTCCACAGTTGGACATTTCGTATTCAGTTTGTTCTTATAGTCTACCGCCACATTGTACTCTTTGTCTTTATCAATAACAGTATGTCTGCTGATGGCATCCAGATTTGCCAGAGTTGTATTAATCTTGATCGGGTTGCTCAGAATCAGTCCGTTGCCCTTTCGATCCTCCGTCACATATGCCAGATGATTTTTGATGGCTTCCTGTACAGTATTCAGCTGTACTTTTTTGCCGTTGATATACAGTTCGCCGCTGATGTTGGAACCATAACTTTTGCCGAACAGGCTCATGGCCAGTTCCGTTCGTCCCGCACCCATCAGGCCGGAAATTCCCACTACTTCACCTTTTTTCACATTAAGATTGACATTATCCACCACCTTACGGTCAGAATACAGTGGATGATGCACGGTCCAGTTTTTGACCTCCATCAGGACCTCTCCGATCTTCGGCTCTCTCTTCGGGAATCGGTCGGCGATCTCTCTTCCTACCATTCCTTTGATGATCCGGCTCTCGGTAATATCATCTTTTCCCTTCACAAGCGTTTCGATGGTAGATCCGTCACGAATGACGGTGATCTTATCTGCCACATAAGAAATCTCATTCAGCTTATGAGAGATGATGATGGATGTCATTCCCTTTTTCTTGAGTTCCAGCATCAGATCCAACAGTGCCTTGGAATCCGTCTCATTCAGAGAGGCAGTAGGCTCATCCAGGATCAGAAGTTTTGCGTTCTTGGCCAGTGCCTTCGCAATCTCTACCAGCTGCTGTTTTCCTACGCCAATATCCTTTATCAATGTCTGGGGGCCTTCCTTCAGGCCTACGGTCTTCAAAAGTTCTGCCGCCCTGGCATTGGTTTCATTCCAGTTGATTTTGTACTTATGTCCCCGTTCATTGCCCAGAAACATATTTTCCCCGATCGTCATATAGGGAATCAGTGCAAGCTCCTGATGAATGATTACGATACCCTTTTCCTCACTGTCCTTGATCTTATCAAATTTGCAGACCTCACCGTCATAGATGATGTCCCCTTCGTAAGACCCATACGGATAAATACCGCTCAATACATTCATCAATGTGGACTTTCCTGCGCCGTTTTCGCCTACAAGTGCGTGGATCTCTCCCTCTTCCACCTGCAGGTTTACATTGTCAAGTGCTTTTACACCGGGGAATGTTTTGGTTATATTTTTCATTTCCAATAAGATTTTTGCCAATGGTATTCCTCCCAAGTCTTATTTCCACATTATCTAATCAAACCGTTCTATTTTGCTTTCCCATGAATACGGCAGGCGGGAAACGCCCGCCTGCCGTAAGGATCCCGCAGGATCCATATTATTTTATAAAATTACTGTAAATCTGCTTCTGTGTAGTAACCGGAATCGATGAGCAGCTCTTTGTAGTTGCTTGCATCAGCGAATACGGGCTCGCACAGGTAAGAAGGAATGACACCGGTACCATTGTCATAGGTTGTGGTATCGTTGACAGGTGCTTCGCCGCCCTTCATGACTGCGTCTACCATCTCTACTACCTTGGATGCCAGAGTACGGGTATCCTTGAAGATGGACATGGACTGTTTGCCGGAGATCATATTCTTAACGTTGGGCTTATCGCAGTCCTGACCGGTAATGATAGGCCACTCGCCGGTGTAGTTAGCTTCCAGAGAGTTAGTTACACCCAGTGCAGTGGAGTCGTTGGAGCACAGAACGGCATCCAGCTTGGTTCCGTCTGCATAGTTAGCGGAAATGATAGCGTCCATTCTGGACTGTGCGGTCTCAGTAGACCAGTTAGCGGTTGCAACGGTTTCGAAATCGGTCTGTCCGGATTTTACTACCAGCTTACCTGCGTCAATGTAGGGCTGCAGCACATCCATGGCACCGCCGAAGAAGAATCTTGCGTTGTTGTCACCGGGATCACCGGTTACCAGCTCGATATTGAAAGGTCCTGCTGCATTGTCCAGATCCAACTGATCTCTGATGTATTCACCCTGTTTCGTACCTACCATGTAGTTATCGAAGGTTGCGTAATAAGTAACTGCATCGGAGTTCATGATCAAACGGTCATATGCGATAACCGGAATGTCTTTTTCCTTTGCCTGCTCCAGAACGGTTCCAAGAGAGTCACCGTCGATGGATGCGATGACCAGAAGTTCGCAGCCGGAGTTGATCATATTCTCGATCTGGGATACCTGTGTGGGAATATCGTTAGATGCGTACTGCAGATCTACATCATAGCCTGCTGCCTCCAGCTGAGCCTGCATGTTGCTACCATCCTGATTCCATCTCTGCAGATCCTTGGTGGGCATTGCTACACCGACCTTACCGCCGCCTGTTGCACCAGAAGTCTCTGTCTTTGCTTCTGCGGAAGTCTCCGTCTTTGCTTCTGCGGAAGTCTCCGTCTTATTGTCCGTTGCCGGTGTGGTTGCCTGCTGTCCCCCATTGGATCCACATCCTGCAAGCATTGTAACAGCCATGGCTGTTGCAAGAAGTGTGCTTAATAATTTCTTCCTCATAAAAAGTAACCTCCCTTGTTTGGTTTGTTTTTGTTGACAAGTAGAGAATACCATAGATCAAATAGCATGATTTTATGACCTTCTGCACTTTTCTGTGCTGTCCGGAAGGCAAAAATAAGCTGTGCTAGCAATATTTTGTCTGCAAGCACAGCTATCTTACCAAATTTTTCCTAATCCTAGTTTTCTGCGTTCACGATCCCGTCAGGGCATTTCGGCAGGGACATTCAGATAGACATCTTCCTTCAGATGGAATCCACTGCCTATGATCACATCATTGATATTGGTCTTATCCACGCTGATGGGTTCCAGTCCGATATAGGGCACCTGATAGTTTCCGCTTTCTATCGTCACAGTCTCTTCTGGAAGCTCCTTTCCTTCTGCCAGAAGCACGGCACATTCCGCAGCCTTCTGGGCCAGCTTCTCCACTGGCTTATAAACCGTCATGACCTGTGTTCCTTCTACGATCCGCTGACAGGCTTCCAGATCGGCATCCTGCCCAACGACCATGATGTCTCCCGCCATCCTCTTTTCCTTCAGGGCATGCACCACCTTACTGGCCAGATCATCGTTGCCACACATGATGGCATCCGCTTCCGAGACAACATCCATATGGTCATAGACATAGGCCGCTGCGAGCTCCGCTTTCCATCCGTCCGCATGCATGGAATCCAGGATTGTCACCTGATGATCCTCCATCACCTTCCGGAATCCTTTCTCTACCATAGCCACGTTGCTGTCCACCGCAGAACCTCCCAGCATCAGCACTTTTCCACCAGACAGCCCGTTATCCACCAGTGCTTCTCCCATCATGGTGCCGACGCGCTCGTTGTCGAAAGTGATATACAGATCAATATCCGAATCCATGATCATTCGGTCGTAGGCGATGACTTTAATCCCTGCTTCCTTCGCCTTTTGCACCTGCTCTGCCAGCCCCTCGGAATCAATGCAGATGATGACAATAACGTCCATTCCCTTATCAATGAAATAATTGATCTGTTTCTTCTGCTGTTCCAGATCCCCGTTGGCATTCTGTACATTGACCTCCGCCCCCAGTTCCTTGGCTGTGGATACGAAGATATCCCGGTCTGTCTGCCACCTCTCGATGACAAAAGAATCGAAGCTCATGCCGATCTGGATCTTCCGGTCCTGTGCGGCATCCCCGGACGTTTTACTGCTGTCCAGATTACCGCAGGCGCCGAGTGTCAGCACACAGACAAGCACAACCGCTGCATATTTCCACATTTTTTTCATTTTACACACTGCCCTGTTCATATATTTTTCCCCGATTCTCCTTATAGACCGTCGGAGTGACCCCCACGTTCTTTTTAAAGCTGCGGCTGAAATAATTCGGATCTGAATATCCCGTTCTGACGCAGATCTCCTTCATGGAGCACTCCGTGGTCTCCAACAGTTCCTTTGCCTTATCCATTCGCAGATTCGTCAGATATTCGATGAAATTCTCTCCCGTGGTTTCCTTGAAAAGCTTGCTGAAATAATACGGGCTGATATTGACCTCTCTGGATACATCATCCAGGGAAATGTCTTTGTGGTAATTATTCTTAATGTAATTTTTGGCCATTTCAATGATACTGCCGGACTTCTCTTCTCTCTTGTTCAAAACATTGCGGCAAGACTCTTTTACCTTTTCCAGGAACCAGGTCTTCATGGCCGATGGCTCTGCCATCTCCATGACCTGCGGCAGATAATCCGCCCGGGAGTTCAATTGATAAGTCATACCGCCTTTCTCATAGGCAATGTGTTCCGACCACAGCACAAATTCCAGGATCTTCAGGCGCATGTTCATCAAATCCGATCCGATGTCCGTCATCCAGTCAAAAAATGCCGCTGCCGTTGCCGAAGCATTATCGATGTCTCCGTCCTCAATCTCCGCAAACAGCTTCTTCTCCAGTTTCACCGGATAGTTTCCGGCAAATTCGCAGCGGATCGGCAGATCATCCACATGAGCCACACTGCCCGTGGATGCCACCAGTGCATTCAGCGCCTCGGTATAGGACTCTGATGCCATGAGAAAATCCTTCGGTCCTCCGATGCCGATACGGAAGCTGATATCCGTACGCTTGCGCATGTAGCGCACCAGTTCCCTGGCTTTCTCGATCAGTTCAATACGTTCGTTGTAATCCATTATTTCTTTTTCGTAAGGAACCAGCACCGCCAGCTTATTGGCCATCACCGTTCCCACGATACAGTCAAAGTGTTCCTTCAGACAATCCCTTACCTCCTGATAATGCTTCTGCATCCGGACACTGCTGCCCACTGCGTTCGTCATATGATTGCCCTGCTGCTCGTCACCGCTGACCACCGCGATCATATAAGCATACTGCCGCGTAATCCCCAGAATGGAACGGTAATTCTCGATATCCTCCCTGAAATGCTCCTGCAGGAGAATATTGTGGATCAGTCCACTTTCAATAATGGGAACCACTGTCTCCAGCTTTTCCTTGATCAACAGCTCATTTTTCCGCTTCAGACGCTCGGCATCGATATTTTCCATGGCCTTGCGAAGAGCGTTCACGATCCTGGTCTTCTCCATGGGTTTGGTGATATACTCCATAACTCCCAGCTTGATTGCTTCCTTGGCATAGTCGAATTTATCATAGGCCGACATCACAATAAACACCGTGTGATTATTGGTCCTGCGGATCTCTTTCATGGCATCGATGCCGTTGATCCCCGGCATCTGGATATCCATGACTGCAATGTCCGGTCGAAAGCTCTCCGCCAGTTCGATGACACTCCTTCCGGTTTTGGCATACTGCACTTCACAGATATCCTTAAATTCTTTCTCAATAATGAACTTCAGGGAATCGATCACGATTCCTTCATCATCTGCCAACATGATCTTATACATCTGCTTTTTCTCTCTCCTTTACCGGAAGATACAGGATCACTTCCGTGCCCTGGTTCCTGCCATCACTACGGATCGTCATGACATCTTCGTTCTGGGTGAACAGCTTCAGTCTTGCTATGACATTTCCCATGGCGATACCGTTGGAACCGGAGCTCTGCCGCTCCTCATGGTAGGTTCCATTTCTCAGCTTCTCTATGATCTCCGCATCCATACCGATGCCGTTGTCCCGGATACTGATGACCAGCGTATCTTCTTCCCCGTAATACACCTTCAGCCAGATCCGTCCTTCTCCACTCATCTCCCGGATACCGTGATTTACACAATTTTCCACAATGGGCTGCAGGATCATGCTGGGCACGGCACAATCCAACAGATCCTCCGAAATCTCCTTTTCATAATGAATATCTCCGGAAAAGCGGACATTCAGGATATAAATATAATGATCGATCAACTCCAGTTCCTCCCGGAGCGTGACGATATCATTGCCCTTTTTCACATTATAGCGGAAGAAATCCGCCACATTCTGTATATAATCATAGGTTCGGTCCGCCCCCTCCATCATCGCCAGCTGAGCTCCGGCATTGAGGGTGTTGAACAGAAAATGGGGATTGATCTGCGCCTGCAGATATTTCAGCTGCGCATCCTTCAGATGGGATTCCATCAGAAGTTCCTTCTCCATCAGTGAACGCTGGATCTCCATACTCTGCCGCAGTCTCTCCAGATATTGTCTGATACTGATAACCATCTGGTTGAACGCTCCGGTTACCACGCCGATCTCATCCTCCGACTGCACCGGCAGAAGTTCCGTATCAAAATTTTCACCCGCCACTTCATTGGCCATTACCGTGAGCCTCTTCAACGGACTGATGATTTCTCCCGTCAGTTTTACCACAATGGCCACGCTGATCACTGCCACGATCGTCAGGGTAATGACACTGAACAGTTCAAAGCTGCGGAATGCCACTGACAGGCGGCTGTAGTTCTCGGAATTGCTGCGGAACTGTTCGTTATTCAGACTGTATATATAAGTATTTATGTACTCATACATCTGGGTGGCATTTTCATAGCGCACCCTGTATTTTTCCACGTTTCGTCCTCTCTTGGCTTCGATGGTCTGCCCCACCAGATCCAGATACTCCTCAGACATATGCCGGATGCTACGCTCCATCCGTCGAAAGGTGGCTTCCGTCACGTCATCACTCAACCCCTGTACCATCTGGGCATAAATCTGTTCACTGCGATAGAATTCCTCCAGGGAATCACTGGTCTTGGAATCCAGATACTCTGTCATGCTGTCCTGTACTGCCGTCAGGGCATCCGACAGTTCATTCAGCCGCAGATTCCCCTGATAGACCATATCGATTTCAGAGGACATGCTGTTGATGCCAAGGATCAGAATTACCGTCACCGCAAACACCACCAGATTTACCAGAATAAAAATGCTGCTCATCTTCGCCTGAAGAGACAGCTGCCGAAATTTCTTTGTCATACCCCGCCTCACTCTGCCTCTTCCTGTTTGCCTAAATACTCTTCCACGTTGCTCTGATCGATCACGGTAACATCTGCCGTAAAATACTGGCTCGTATAACCGTAATTGTAATATTCCTGCAACGCATCCACACAAAATGCCCCCATCTGTTCCGTGTCAATGGAGATCGTTGCTGTGATGACATTGCGTTCGATAGCCTTTAATATAGTATCCGTGTCATAATATCCGAGAATGGCGATCTCTCCCACACAGTTGTAATCCACCACAGCCTGGTAGACACAGGTCGTACTCAGTTCGTTCAGACAGATGATAATATCCGGAAGAGTCTGGTCCATAAAAATATCCCGGATGGACTCCTCGACGGAGAAGGTATTGGTGTCATCCACCGTGATCAGAGACATCTGGATCTCCGATCCCTGAAGCTTCTCCTGTTCCAGAGCATCCTGAATTCCGGAACACACGATATTCTGGGCAGAATTCAGTGCGTGAGCATTCATCAGTACCGCTACCTTTAACGGATCTTCTGTATCCTCTGCCGCTGCCAATTTCAGCACCTGTCTTCCATACTCTCTTCCCAGATTATAACTTCCCACACCCACAAAGCTGCATCTGGCACTGTGGGTATTGTCTCCATACAGGGTAACTACCGGAATTCCACGGTCTACCGCCTCATCAATCAGCTCCGACATCTCGTCACTTTCATCGGATTCCACCAGAATACCGTCCACACCGGATGTCATGGCGATCCGCATAAGGTCGGATCTGGAATATTCCTGAGACAAGTGCTCCCCCAGCAGGTCCACATATACATTTTCCGCCTGCCCCCGCTCATAGGCTCCGCGGTATACCGACTGCCAGAAGTCCGGCTTCCGATCCTCCGTGATCATCACATAATACTGGTCATATTTTTCCTTTTCTGTTACTTTATGAAACTCCCGCACATAGGAACGAAAAATAATTGTGCATATCGAAATGACTGCAATAACAAACACCAGAAACCCTATAATGATCCCCTGGCCTCTGTTTCTGCCCATTTTTTCAGCCTTATGACGCATATGTATCTCTCCCAAACCGGAATCCCTGACAGAATTCCGCCCAATCTACTGTTAAAGATACCATATAAAAATGCTATTTTCCACATTCGTGCAAAAATGTCCAAAAATATACAGATAGTCCACTAAAAAATGCTATTCCCCGGAACTAAAATACGGAAGGCTTATCGCCTTCCGCATTTTTATACTCTTGCATATAATTTTGCCATTTTATAAATCTTCTTCGCCAGCTTTGGATCCAGTGCATTCTTATCCATACGCCATTTCCAGTTGCATCCCAGAGTGGAGGGCGTGTTGATCCTGGCGCTGCTGTCCAGCTCCAGATAATCCTGCATGGGAATGATTGCGGTATCCGCACAGCTGGACAATGCTGCCCGGATGATCTCAAAGCAAAGCTTCTTGTCATTCTTATGTCCCAGATATTTCTTTGCAAATTTCTTGTCCTTCTCCGGCATATTCTGTAAGAACCCCACCGCAGTATCGTTATCGTGGGTTCCGGTATAGACCACACAGTTCTTGTCATAATTGTGCGGCAGATATTCACTGTCATTTCCGGCATCAAAAGCAAACTGAAGAATCTTCATTCCGGGATACCCGGTCTTCTTCACCAGCCGGATCACGCTGGGAGTCAGAAATCCCAGATCTTCCGCGATCACTTTCTTCCTGCCCAGTTTCTTCTTCATGACATCGAATAATTCGTAACCGGGGCCTTTTTCCCAATGGCCGTTCTCCGCCGTCGGATCTCCGTAAGGAACGAACCAGTATTCATCAAAGCCGCGGAAATGATCAATACGAAGCACATCATACAGCTGATAGCAATAGGCGATCCGCTGCATCCACCACGCATAACCGGTCTTCTTATGATAACTCCAGTCGTAGAGTGGGTTGCCCCATAACTGTCCGGTCTCGGAGAAACAATCGGGTGGACATCCCGCCACTCCGATGGGCCGGCCTTCCTTATCCAGCTGGAACAGCTTCGGGTTTGCCCAGGTATCGGCACTGTCAAATGCCACATAGATGGGAATATCCCCTACGATCTCAATACCTTTCTTATTGGCATAGGCTTTCAGTTCTTTCCACTGTTTTGCAAACAGGTACTGTTGGAAGCAATAAAATGCGATTTCTTCCGCCAGCTTCTTACGGTATTTGCGAAGTGCCGCTGCTTTTCTGAGACGGATGTCCTCGTCCCATTCCATAAAGCAGACACCGCCAAAAGCATTTTTCACCGCCATATACAGAGCGTAGTCATCCAGCCAGTACGCATTTTCCGTAAGGAATTTCTGATAGTCTCCGGTCTCTGTAAGACCCTGTTCCCTGGCATTGTCAAACGCAATTTTCAGGACTTTAAAACGGGACAGATAAATCTTCTCATAGTCCACATAATGCTCATTGTCTCCGAAATCATAGCTGTCACAGATCTCTTTTGTCAGATAGCCGTCTTCGATCAGAAGCTCCAGGTCAATATAGTAGGGGTTCCCCGCAAAGGTGGAAAAGGACTGGTACGGAGAATCGCCGTAGCCGGTAGGGCCTAACGGCAGGATCTGCCAGAGATGGTTGCCTGATTTTTCCAGGAAGTCCACAAAACGGTAACTTTCCTTACCGAAAGTTCCGATACCATATGTCGAGGGAATACTGGATATCGGCAGCAGAATTCCCTGTTTTCTTACATTTTTCTTCATAGCTTTTGTATTCCTTTATATTTCTGTGCTTTCGTACATTACTTATCCGATGCTCTCTGATTAAAAAAATAACTATTCAGTCCTTGTCATGAGCTCTGAATAGTTATTTCGAGTGGAAGCAAGGGGGCTCGAACCCCTGACCTTTCGCGTGTGAGGCGAACGCTCATCCCGGCTGAGCTATGCTTCCATAATTACGCAATGCGGATAACAGGACTTGAACCTGCACGTCTGTTGACAATAGAACCTAAATCTATCGCGTCTGCCACTTCCGCCATATCCGCTTACTAACTGCCATATCTGACGATTAGCTTAAAACCTTGACAAACGGGAATGCTCTCTGCCAAAGGACCTTGAATAATTATACTCTTCCTTCCTTTTGCTTGTCAAGCATCCCCGCCGCATCTGTTTCTATTTTATTCTGTAATCTCTCTTGTCGTTACTGGTTCTCCAATGTGGCATATGATCTTTTTATAGATCCTTACGAGGAAATAGGTACTTAAGAGCAGGCTGGCCAGTTCCGCGATGGGAAAGGCCCACCAGATCAATGTCACTTCACCGCTTAAGGACAAAAGCTTTGCCACCGGAAGCAGCACGCACATCTGTCTGGCCACGGACACGATCATACTGTAGACGCCGTTACCCAGTGCCTGGAATACGCTTCCCACCACGATACAGAAGCCAGCAAACACAAAGCTTAGGGAAATGGTCTCCAGCGCCGGAACACCGATGGCGATCAGGCTTTCCTCCGCATCAAACATACGCATGAGCTGTGCCGGGAAGATGTGCATTACAATCAGTCCCACGCACATGATACCCACACCGTAAGCCACACTATGCTTAATCGTCCTAATAACCCGGTCCTTATGCTCTGCGCCATAATTGTAGGCAATGATAGGCACCATGCCGTTATTCAGTCCAAACACCGGCATAAACACAAAGCTCTGCAGCTTAAAGTAAATGCCGAACACTGTCTGGGCGGAACCGAATGCCGCCAGGATCAGGTTCATTCCATAGGTCATCAGGGAACCGATAGCCTGTACCACGATGGAAGGGGCTCCCACCTTATAAATCTGTCCGATCAGATGACCGTTGGGATGGAATCCTTTCATGGAAATATCCAGTTCCTTATTGAATTTCAGATTAAACCATAATGCCATGGATGCGGCAACGATCTGTCCAAACACGGTAGCCACTGCAGCACCGGCGATTCCCATGCGGGGCATACCGAAATACCCAAAGATCAGGATCGGATCCAGAATGATATTGATGATCGCGCCGGTTGACTGGGTAATCATCGTATATATGGTCTTACCAGTAGCCTGTAGCAGCCTCTCAAAAGTCGTCTGCAGAAAAATACCCATTCCCGCCACACAACAGATCGTCAGATAGGTCACACCGTATTCCCGCACCTCCATAACTTCCGTCTGGCTGGAAAAAAACGGTCTGCTGATCAGTGCACCGATCACCGCAAAGCCTATATAGCTGGCAATTGCGATAAAAATACCGTTTCTGGCAATAATATTGGCTTTCTCAAAATCCTTTTCTCCCAGGGTTCTGGACAAGAAGGCATTGATACCTACCGCTGTTCCCACCGCCACAGCGATCATCAGACTCTGGATGGGGAATGCCAGAGATACAGCACGTAGGGCATATTCGTTGATCCTGGACACGAAAATACTGTCCACAATATTGTACAGTGCCTGTACCAGCATGGAGATCATCATGGGCAGTGACATGGAGATCAGTAATTTGTCTATGGGCATGACACCCATCTTGTTTTCTTTCGTCTGCATAGTATTTCCTTTCTTCTATAAAATGGAATAAAAAAAGCCCCGAAAGGGGTTTTCAAAATGTGAGGATGCTGTATAAAAGAAACAAGTGAGGCATGGGGGATTCGAACCCCCGACAACTTGATTAAAAGTCAAGTGCTCTACCGACTGAGCTAATACCCCATAATAAAACAGGGCTAGCTGGATTCGAACCAGCGAATGCAGCAGTCAAAGTGCTGTGCCTTACCGCTTGGCGATAGCCCTATAAATATGACACCAAGCGTGCCATTACGACACTTCACTCATAATAAAGGTGGATAAAGGGATTCGAACCCTTGGCCTCCAGAGCCACAATCTGGCGCGCTAACCAACTGCGCTATACCCACCATGCGAGACAGTGATGACCAAAAGTCTTCCTTATCTCAAATGTGCTCGAAGGGATTCGAACCCCCGACCCACGGCTTAGAAGGCCGTTGCTCTATCCAGCTGAGCTACGAACACATATCTGTCTGTTATCTACATCAGCGAACCGACGAAGCATATTGTAACTTATCCGACATCATTTGTCAACAGTTTTGTATTAATTTTTTGAAAAATAAATACAAAATCCAAGTTACACGTCGGGGTGACAGGATTCGAACCTGCGACCCCCTGGTCCCAAACCAGGTGCTCTAGCCAAGCTGAGCCACACCCCGAAGCTGCGTTATCGCGGATTTCCGCAACGCAGATGTTATTATAACCCAGAAATTTTCTATCTGTCAAGAGAGAAGTTTGAAGCATTACTGGCGAAGATAAGCAATCGTAAAATGCACCTTTCCCCTTCTGTCAATCTCCATGATCGCATAGGAAGGCTGGCGTCCCTCCTGTCTCGGATAGGACAGACTTCCCGGGTTCACGGCAATGATGTCATCATCAATATCGATCACCGGCCGATGGGTATGTCCGTACAGCACGATATCAACGCCCCGGTCAATGGCCTCTTTTTTGATAGTCTCATTTCCCATGGATACATAATAATTGTGTCCGTGGGTCACCCATACTTTGTAGGATCCGATATCCAGTGTGATCTCTCTGGGGAGATCCGAGAAAAAGTCATTGTTGCCCAGAACGATATAAACCGGGCATTCTGCCGCAGAAGAAAGTGCATATTCACTGCCCTCCGCATCTCCGCAGTGGATCACCATGTCCGGGTGGTGCATCTCCAGTACTTTGAAGTAATTCTCATTCTTTTTATGGGTATCACTTACGATCAGTATCTTCATATTTCTTCAGTTCCTCTTTCATCAGCTCCAATGCCTTACCTCTGTGACTGACCTGGTTCTTCTCTTCTTCTGTCAACTCCGCCGTAGTCTTGCCGAATTCCGGTACGTAAAAAATAGGATCGTAACCGAATCCGTTGGTCCCCTTCTCTTCATATCCGATCCGCCCTTCGATGGTGGCTCTTGTGGTAAGTTCTCTGCCGTCCGGGAGCACTGCTGCAATGGCACAGACGAATCTGGCAGTACGCTTTTCCTCCGGCACTCCTTCCAGTCTCTGGATCAGATTTGCATTTTTTATGGAATACGGCGTATCCTCTCCCAGATATCTGGCAGAATAGATTCCAGGTTCCTTATTCAGGGCATCGATCTCCAGTCCGGAGTCATCCGCCATCACGATATCTTTCGTAAAAGCAGCCACCGCACGGGCCTTGATCAGTGCATTCTCTTCGTAGGTCTTACCGTTTTCTTCAATATCTGCTTTAATGCCCGCATCTTTCATGGATACGACTTCCAGACCGGTATCCTCCATGATCATGCGGATTTCTTTGATTTTTCCGGCATTGCCGGTCGCGAATACGATTCTTCCCTGCATATTAACTCCTTGCCGCATTTGTGTTCTTATATAGTCATCATTGCGTATTAGTATAAACCTCGGAAATAGCTTCTGCAATACCTTCCGCCAGCTTTTTTTGATAGCTTTCCTGTTCCAGCAGCTGTCTCTCGCTGCTGTTGGTCACATATCCGAGAGAAATTCTGGCTGCCGGGATCTTCAGCTGCCACAGAATGTCATCTTCCTCCGCCGGGAACAATCCAATGGCCCGGTTGCTGGAAGCCACCGTCACTTGTCTGGTCACGCAGTCGGCCCATTGTACATTTCCGAAATCCGGCAGATAATACTCATCATTGTATTCTGCCCGGATGCCGTAGGTACTCTCCTGTGCATCATCTGCTGACAGTCCGATCTCCAGGTACAGATCTGCATCCACCCAGTCAGCGAAGCTACGCCTTACTTCCTGTGCGACCTCTGTATCTTCTGTACGGGTAAGATATATTTTTACCATGCTTCCTTCCAACAGCTGTGCCGTCTGTCTTGCCACCTCCAGAGCGATGTTCTTCTCCTCACATCCGGAATCGGCAACGCCTCTGTCCCTTCCGCCTCCCACGGGATCCAGCACTACGATCCGGTCGTAAGATTCTCTGGGATTGACAAAATCGATCTTCAGAGTTCCCTCTTCCAGAGTACTGTGATACTCCAGGATCTCCTTCATGGACAATCTAAGCAATACGCCCTCGTTCTGTGCTTCACAGATGCCGTTTCCCACCAGGCTGAAATCTCCGGTAAGCTGATGTTCCCGGTAAAAAGATTTTCTGCCGTTCTGCACATAGATCCAGAGTTCCCTTTCCATGTAATGATTTTCCACCACTACATTTTCCGCTTTCGTACCGGTCTCCAATGGTATACAGATCTCCCGTTCTGCCTTCCTGTCTTCCGCCATGGCCAGCTGCATTTCATGGGACCGTTCCGCCTGATTCTCTGTGACCAGACCGCCCTGTTCCTGACTTAACGCGGAGATCACCACCGTCTTATGCGCTGCCGTCCAGAGCATGATGCCCATAGACATACTTCCCAGCAGGAGCCAGAGGATCAATGTAATGCGTCTATTCTGTTGTTGATCCCTGATCTGCAGTAAATTTTTCATTTCTTCTAAACGTCTCTTCTCTTCGGAGGCTTCGGTCCCAGAAACTGATAATAATAAGTCTTCATCATTCCGTTGTAGATCTTGCGGTTCTTGTCCGCTTTCCTGCCGATATCCTTCTCTGCCTGCTCATAGGCAGTGATCAGATACATACTCCAGGAATCCAGTTCCCGGAATCGTTCTCCGATGGTACGGTACAACTGCGGCATCTGGCTCTTATCCTGCAAACGCTCTCCATAGGGAGGATTGGTGATAATAAAGCCGTATTTCTTCGGGTGATGAAGCTCTTCCACACCACGACGCTGGAAATGGATCAGCTTGTCCACACCCGCCATCCGTGCATTTTCTCTGGCGATCTTCACCATATCCTCGTCAATATCATAGCCCTGAATATCTGTCTCCACTGACAGATCGATCATCTCTTCCGCCTCATCCATTGTATCATACCATACCTTTTTTCCTATGATATGGGGCCATTCTTCCGCCGTAAAACTGCGGTTCCTGCCGGGTGCCATATTGGCCGCCATCATGGCTGCCTCAATAGGGAAGGTGCCGCTTCCGCAGAAGGGATCCACCAGGATCCTGCCCGCATTCCAGGGAGTCAGTTCGATCAGTGCAGCAGCCAGATTCTCCGCAATGGGGGCTTTTGCCGTCAGCTTACGATATCCTCTCTTATGTAAGGACTCTCCGGTGCTGTCCAGTCCCACGGTCACTTCATCCTTCATCAGGAATACCCGGACAGGGAAATTTTCTCCATCTTCAGGGAACCAGCTGATCTCATACTGGGCCTTCAGCCGCTCCACCATTGCTTTTTTCATAATGGACTGAATATCTGAGGGGCTGAACAATTTGGACTTTACACTAGCTGCCTTGGCCACCCAGAATTTGCCGTCCTTCGGAATGTATTCTTCCCAGGGAAGATTTTTCGTGCCCTGAAACAGTTCTTCAAAAGTCTCCGCATGAAAACTTCCGATTTTGATAAGGATTCTTTCTGCCGTCCGCAAAAAAATATTTGCTCTGCACAAAGCCTCCTCATCTCCGAAAAAGGTGACACGACCATCCGCCACTTCTGTAATATCATATCCCAGATCTGTGATCTCTCTTTTTAATACTGATTCCATACCGAAATGGCAGGGAGCAATCAATTCAAAACGTCTCATTCGTTCCTCCGGATCTTAGTCATCAATTATTGCACATATAAAGTTATTATATATGGATTCTGAAAATATGTAAATAGGGCTGCCTTACGGCAGCCCCTGAAAATTATGCACCCGATTAGCAGCTCTTGTTCTGCTCCCTGTTGTTGCTCTGATTCTTATTCTGATTCTGGCTGTTCTGCTTATTCTGGGAGTTCTTACTGTTCTCGCTCTCGTCATAAGAGTTGTTATACTTGTTCTGATTGTTCTGTTCATAATTGTTAGACATATTTGTGACCTCCTGATAGGAAATATCTTTTTTAGTTACAGGAGTAGTATGTCTATTTCGCACAAAAATATGCCCAAAAATTATGGTACTTTAGAACTAAATTTCTTCTTGCATTTTTATATCATTAGTACTATAATCATAATTGTAAATAGAAACCCCTTCATGATTCTATTTGCACCCTTATGTATTATTTATTTATACTCCCCTCATGAGAGTCACCAGCTTCCCCCTGGTGGCTCTTTACGTTGGAACTATTCAGAGTCAATAAATATAATCGGAGCAACCGTCAGATGCTCGCATCTGTAAGGTACTCCGATTATATTTATTTGACGAAGTAACCTCAATGAGCAAAAAGTAAGCCTCGCAGAGGCGTTTTGCGAATCGAGGGACTATGAATAGCTGATTTATATAGTTGCTAGTTAAGCCAGTCCCGAAATAATTTCACCAGGAACAATACTACCACAATCGGAATCAGTACCGGTGCCAGTAAAGACAATACGGAAAATACCGCACCGAAGATCAATACTACCACCAGAATCCCAAGGATCAGCCACACCCAGCCCGGAAGCTTCGCCAGAACATTTCCCACCTTACTCTGGTGTGTTCCGTAGCCATCCTCTTCCTCTGTATAACTACGATGGACATTCTGTCCGGCAGCCTCCCGATACTCTCCGTTGCCGTAGACCGTGTTCCGGTAGCCGGAACGGTTGTCTCCACCGTTGGTCTGAATGATTGTGCGGGCGATCAGTCTGGGATCTCCCAGGCTCTCTAAGACTTCCTCTTCTGTCCTGCCCTTGCGGATCTCTGTATTTATATAATCCTGGTAATAATTTACATTATCCATGACCAGACCGGGAGAAACACGCCCATTCAGCGCCATCCGCAGTCGGTCCACAAATTCCTGTTTGTTCATACTTTCACGACTTCCTCCATTTACATCATCATTTTAGCATGACATAAGTACCACGTAAATATACGGATCGGGAAGTATTTCTAAAACTTTTCTAAAATGCAAAATAAAAACCCCGGAGATATCATCTCCGGGGCTTCCGATGTACGTGACAGGATTCGAACCCACGACCTTCTGGTCCGTAGCCAGACGCTCTATCCAGCTGAGCTACACGTACATTCACAGGTTTTCGCCTGCAACAGTATGTATTGTAACTGCTGCGGGCGAAAATGTCAATAGAATTTTTCAATTTTTTCAAACAATTTTATCTGCTGCCTGCTTTTCCGTAGCCTGTACGACTTTTACGTCGTATTTTTCCAGGATGGCCTGCTGGAATTCTTCGTAGTTATCTTCATCGTCATAGCAGGCATATTCAATCTCAAGGGGTTCCTCTGTCTTCATCAAAAGCATTCCCAAAAGAGACTTAGCATCCATGGCAGTCTTCTGCATACGGATATCGATTGCATCATCGCATTCATTGCAGGTATCTACAAAATGTCTGATATCATCCTCCGAGTGGAAGGTAATATATAACTTTTCTTTCATCCTCTGTTCTCCCATCTGTCCGCTTGCGGACACCCCATACATTTATAACTATTCAGAGCCAAAAGTAAAGTCTCAAAGAGACGATTTTGCGAATGAGACTCTGAATAGCAGCTGTCTTCTGCCTAGCGTGCTGCCAGCGCCTGTGCGATATCTTCACGCATATCCAGTACTGCCGCGCGGGAAGCATCTGCATAATTCTGCTCGCCAAACTGTGCGTATTTCTCCTGCTGGTATGCAGCAATGATGCCACGGGAAGAGTTGATAATGGCACCCAGTCCGTCCTCATTGAAAAAATGTACCAGATCTGCGCCTTTACCGCCCTGTGCACCGTAACCGGGCACCAGAATAAATGCCTTGGGCATTACCTTACGCAGTACTTTGCCCTGCTCAGGATAGGTCGCTCCTACGACAGCACCTACATAGCTGTAGGAATCACCCATACAGTCAGCTCCCCAGGCTGCTACCTTTTCTCCTACCAGCTCATACAGAGGTCTGCCGTTCACCAGCTGATCCTGGAACTCGCCGCTGCTGGGATTGGAAGTCTTCACCAGTACGAAAATACCTTTTTTCTCTTCCTTACAGATCTTCACAAAAGGATTTACACCGTCGGATCCCAGATAAGGGTTCACGGTTACAAAATCTTCATCAAAACCGTAATAGCTCTTGCTGCCTACCTGTACTTTGCCCAGATGTCCTACCGCGTATGCTTCGGAAGTGGATCCGATATCGCCGCGCTTGATATCGCCGATGACGATCAGGCCTTTTTCCTTACAATAATCCACAGTCTTCTTAAATGCCACCATGCCGGGAATACCGAACTGCTCATACATTGCCACCTGAGGCTTCACAGCGGGTACTAGATCATAAATAGCATCCACAATCCCCTTATTGTACTGCCAGATGGCCTCTGCAGCACCTTCCAGTGTCTCACCGTATTCGGTGAATGCTGCTTTCTTAATATATTCCGGCACGAATTTCATCATAGGATCCAGTCCTACCACGATCGGTGCGTTGGTTTCTTTGATTCGAGTGATCAGTTTGTTGATCATATTTCCTCCGTTCTGCAATCATTTTCATTGCATTTTATTTTCTCAATTGTATAAATTTCCCTCTGCGGTGTATCTGTAATAACCGCAGAAAAGGCACCGCCTTCGGGCGATGCCTCCTGACCTGTTTCTATTCTACCCCAACTAATGTCAGTTGGTCAACGTACTTCTTGATATTTGAAGCATTTACATACTTTTTATGGCTGTCACCGTTTACCACCACCAGAGTCGGTGCCTGCATTACACCGTAACGTCTTGCCAGCTCCATATTCTCCTCCGCATCGATGGTCACGTAGGGTACATTTTTCAGATATTCCTTCACCAGCTTACAGTTGGGACAGGTCTTGGTGGTGAACAGATACTTGATGTTCTGCGGCTGCTCCACTTTTACATCCACCTCTTCTGCAAAATTGGACAAGGTCACCACGCTTCTGGTGGGACGCTTCAGGGAAGAATGTGCAATATCATACTCTGTTCTGTTGGCGTATTCCTGTAGCTTACCATCATTCCAGTTCTGTACCGGACGATAGTAACCGGTGATACGGCTATAGACCTCGGTCTTCGCCCCACAGTGAGGACATACCTTCACTTCGCCCGCCAGATAACCATGCTCCTTACAGATGGAATAAGTCGGAGACAGGGTGTAATAGGGCAGCTTGTAATTGGAAGCTATGGTGCGTACCAGAGAAGCCGCTGCCTTCCAGTCGGGAAGCTTTTCTCCCAGGAATGCATGGAACACTGTGCCGGAAGTATACAGGGTCTGCAATTCATCCTGAATATCCAGTGCATCGAAAATATCCACGGTATAGTCCACCGGCAGATGGGAGGAATTCGTATAATAAGGGGTATCTCCGGGCTTTCCGGCCGTCTTGATGCCGGGCCAGCGCTTTCTGTCGTGCTTTGCCAGACGGTACGTGGTACTCTCCGCAGGGGTTGCCTCCAGATTGTAGAGGTCTCCGTACTGCTCCTGATAATCCGCCAGACGCTCTCTCATATGGTTTAGTACTTCCTTGGTGAACTCCTGGGTCCTGGGATCGCTCATATCCGCTCTCAGCCAGTTGGCATTTAAGCCCACTTCATTCATACCGATCAGACCGATGGTGGAAAAATGATTCTCAAAGGTTCCCAGATACCGCTTGGTATAGGGATACAGTCCCTCGTTCAGCAGCTTCGTAATGACACCGCGCTTGATCTTCAGGGATCTGGCTGCAATGTCCATCATGTGGTTCAGTCTTGCGTAAAACTCGTCCTTGTTGGCAGACAGATATGCGATTCTGGGCATATTGATGGTGACAACGCCCACGCTTCCGGTGCTCTCGCCGGAACCGAAGAATCCTCCGGTCTTCTTGCGCAGTTCCCGCAGATCCAGACGCAGTCGGCAGCACATACTGCGGACATCACTGGGCTGCATGTCAGAATTGATATAATTGGAAAAATACGGTGTACCGTATTTTGCGGTCATCTCGAATAACAGTCTGTTGTTCTCGGTGTCGGACCAGTCAAAATCCTTTGTGATGGAATAAGTCGGGATCGGATACTGGAAACCACGGCCGTTGGAATCGCCCTCGATCATGGTCTCGATAAACGCCTTGTTGACCATGTCCATTTCCTTTTTACAATCCTTATATTTGAAATCCATCTCCACACCACCTACCAGCGCCGGCAGCTCTGCCAGATCATCGGGCACCGTCCAGTCTAGCGTGATATTGGAAAAAGGAGCCTGTGTGCCCCAGCGGCTGGGGGTGTTGACACCGTAAATAAATGCCTCGATGCATTTTTTCACTTCGGGATAGCTTAAATTATCTACCTTTACAAATGGGGCAAGATAGGTATCAAAGGAAGAAAATGCCTGTGCTCCCGCCCATTCGTTCTGCATGATCCCCAGGAAATTTACCATCTGGTTGCATAGCACGGATAAGTGTCTCGCCGGAGCAGAAGTAATCTTGCCGGTGATGCCGCCCAGTCCTTCCTTGATCAGCTGCTTTAAGGACCATCCGGCACAGTAGCCGGTCAGCATGGACAGATCATGGATATGGATATCCGCATTCCGATGTGCCTCTGCAATCTCTTCATCATAGATTTCAGACAGCCAGTAGTTCGCCGTCACCGCACCCGAGTTGCTTAAGATCAGACCACCTACGGAATAGGTCACCGTGGAGTTCTCTTTCACACGCCAGTCTTCCACCTTGACATAACTGTTGACCACATCCTTGTAGTCCAGAATGGTAGACTTCATGGCACGCATTTTCTCCCGCTGCTTGCGGTACAGAATATACGCTTTCGCCACCTCTTCATAGCCGGCCTGTCCCAGTACACGCTCCACACTGTCCTGAATGTCTTCCACGTGGATCTCGTCATTCTCCACCTTTTTCTGGAAATCCGCAGTTACCCGTAACGCAAGAAGATCAATAATGTCATTATTGTAGCTCATCTGCGTCGCAGTAAAAGCCTTCATAATGGCATCATTGATCTTCGTCAGTGTAAAGTCCGCTTTGGAACCATCTCGTTTGATTACCTGAAACATCTTATGTACCCCCTTACCTTCGTGTCCCCATGGGCTTTCGCCCGTAAAACCTATCACGGTCTATTCTACAATACTTTGTAGGGGAAGTCAATTAAAGGATACAAGATATTGTGTATACATCAGTTCACCCGTCGATTTGTGCGGAGACGGCTTTACGCTTGCGTAAGGAGCCGGCTCTGTGCAAATCGACGAGGGGAGCGCCATCTCATGAGCAAAAGGCAGCTGCGTAGCAGCGGAAAGCCTCGAAGAGGCGATTTTGCGAATGGCGCGGGGTGAACGGCCGCGGGTACGAATGGCGCGGGGTGAACGACCACGGGTACGAATGGCGCGGGGTGAACGACCACGGGTACGAATGGCGCGGGGTGAACGGCCGCGAATGTGAACGGTACTCGCCTCTTACGCTCTCTTCCACACCCTGTGGTACAACACATACGCCACCACCGCAGTCACGCTCTCCGTGCAGACAAATGCCCCCCACACACCGGTGACGCCGATCAGGCGGCTCAGCACAAATGCCGCAGGAATGATCACCGCCACATACCGCATCACGGAGATCACCAGGGAAGCCATGCCCTGTCCCAGCGCCTCCAGTGCGCCGGAGCTGGTCACCGACACAGCGGACAGAATAAAGCCCAGACTGATGATGTGCAGTGCTGTAATACCGATGGTAACAGTCTCCGGATTCTCGGTGAACAGTCCGATCAGTCCTCCGGGGATCAGCCAGCACAATGCCGTGCCGATAGCCATGATCCCGGCAGTCAGTTCCAGCGTCAACCGGTAGATCTGCTCCACACGCTTCCGCTCTCCGGCACCGTAATTGTAACCAATCAGCGGCCGGATGCCCTGAATGATGCCATTGGAGGGCAGATAGATAAAGGTCTGCAGCTTGTAATAAACGCCCAGTACCAGCACATACGCACCCGAATAAGCCGCCAGAATACCGTTCAGTGCGGAAATCAACAGAGACGGCAGTGCCATATTCAGCGTAGCCGGAATGCCGATGCCGTAGGTCTTGCCACAGATCTCTCCTTCCGGTCGCAGATAAGTTCTGCGCAATTTTACCGGCAACGGATCCAACACATAATAGATGATATATACTAATAACGTGATCACCTGACCGATTCCGGTAGCCAGAGCCGCTCCGGCGATCTCCATCCGGGGAAACGGTCCGATACCGAAGATCAACAACGGATCCAACACAATATTCGTCACAAATCCGGCGATCATACTGACCATGGTGGCACGCATCCGGCCCACCGCCTGAAAGATTTTCTCTAACGTGATACCTCCGGTGACAATGGTGGAGAACAGGAATACCACATTGGAATATTCCATGCCCAGTGCCCGCACGGTATCGCTCTTCGTAAACATCCCTAAGAACCAGTTCATGCCGCAGAGGAATAAGATCATAAGCAGTACGCCGTGCAATACTCCCAGCACCATGCCCTGGGTTGCCGTCTTATCCGCTTTTTCCTGATTCTGTGCTCCCAGATAGAAGGAGATCATGGCATTCACACCCACACCGAAGCCCACTGCCACCGCCGTCAACAAGTTCTGTGCCGGATAGACTAAAGACAATGCCGTCATGGCATCTTCACTGAGCTTCGCCACGAAATAACTGTCTACAATGTTATAGAGGGAATTAAATGCCATGGACAGCATCATGGGAAGTGCCATGGACATGACCAACGGGAATATCTTCTTTTCTTTCATATAAGTCTGGTTCATTTTTCCTCTCCTTAAACAACAAACGCCACACAACATTCCTGCTGTGTGGCGAAAATAAGATCGATATCTTGAAAAATCCACTCCCTTACGGGTTTTATGACCGGTTATTCATTTTGTTCCAGAGCGTATTATAGGGAAGAAATGCCTTTCTGTCAAGCCTGTACGCCCAGTATTTTTGCAAATAACTGTGCCCCTTCCTCCGCCTGATAGATATTGATACCGTCAATGTCTGTGCTGTGGTTGGCAAAGGCAGGGTACAAAAATCCCGCCTCCGGTTTTCCGGCCTCGTAGTCTCCGGTCACCGGACTGATCGTGCCGATGAGAAACTGATAGACTTCCTCGGACTCCCACTGGTTCTCTTTGTCTTTTCCCTTGGTGGGTACATCGTAGCTGCCGAAGAAAAGATAAACGGCATAAGGATATCCCGGCTGGTATCTCTCCCCAATATATTCATAGAGGGAGTACAATAATGCATCATTTTTCAGTTCGCACTGCCGTAATGCCTCCAATAACTGCATAATGCTGCCCGGTTTCCGGGCTCCCTGATCCAGCCGGTAATTTTTCAGATTCACATTGGTATTGGAATAAGGTACCGTCTTGGCAATATTCAGATTTTTCTCTTTTTCGCTTCCGGACAACTTCAGAAAATGAGTATTAAAAGTACCGTCAATAAACCCTTCTTCGTCCATATAGGCTCCTGCAATTCTGGAAAAACAGTTGCGGGACACGGTCATTCTTCTGGTCAGTTCCAGCATGTCTTCTCTGTCTATGTGCATTCTTAACCTCTCACCTTTCAGCAGTCTGCAAGCTCTGTATCCGGAACTTACAGCAGTTTGCTCTTCGTATTTACACTTTCACTGTCCTGATATTCCAACAGAGACAGCTTTCCTTCCCGGCATTCCAGAATCGCAGTAGCACAGTTGCCCATATGGAAATGCCAGAAGTCGCTGACCGGAATATCCAACACCGCATTCAGGATACTGCGATTCAATGCTCCATGAGCTACCACCAGCACTGTTTCATAAGTTCCCTCCAACGGCAGCAACACCTGCTTCACGAACTCGCCGCTTCTGGCATACAACTGGGCAAAACTTTCCGCTCCCTCGGGCGGGAGATAGCTCCCCGGATCCGTAAACGGACTGTTGGCCCCCTCCCGGATTTTACGGACATCGGTCCCTTCCCATGGTCCGAAATTGAGTTCCCGGAGTCTTTCGTCTGTGGTCAGCGTAATTTTCCTCTCGCCCACAATGGTCTCTGCCGTATGTCTTGCACGGATCAGCGGGGAACAAAACGCGATTTCAAAAGGAACTTCCTTTAATCTCTCTGCCGCTTCCGCCGCCTGCGCAAAACCTTGAGCATCCAGGTCAATATCCGTCTGTCCCTGCAGCCGCCCCGCCTGGTTCCAGTCTGTCTCCCCGTGTCTTACCAAATAGATTTTCATATATCTGTATCCTCATTCTTCTGTCGTAACTTACTTTTCTTCTGCCTACATTTTTCACTTGCCCTGTTATCCACAGTGGTCTGTTTCAAAATACTACGGTTTCCACCGTTCTGTCAACCTGCTCCCCGGACGTATACGCAAAAACAGTGGGTTCCGCTCCCGGTTCCCGCTGTCTTTTTCATAATTGCCTATATCGATTTTCTTATTTTTCGATCTCCGCCGTCATAATGGACTTTGCCTTTGATGTCAGTTCCGCACAGTACTCTCCCAGCCGCAGATACACCGGAATCTCTTCCTCCGTCCGGTTTAAAAGCACCACCGTGATCCGCCCGTCCTTTTCAAACGCCGTCACCTCGATCTTATCTGTGTATCTGGTAACACCGATCCGCTGTGCTCCCGCTTTTAGGAAATGTGTAAAATGCCACAGGTGCCCGCGGCTGCGGTATTCCTCAATGTAACGGCAGATATACTCTGCCCAGCGCTTCCGGTATTCCGGCTTTAATTTGCCGCCGTTGTTCCGCTCTCCATTGGTCTTCATGTAGACCGGCGGACTTCAGGGGGGACAGGAGGATATCCAGCTTCCCGACGTAAGCTTTCTCCGCCGCATCCAGCAGTGGCAGAATGTATTTTTCCACTCTTTCAAAAGAAAAGTGTTCAAAATTCTCATCCGCCTCTTCCCCGTCTGCTTCGTAATGCGCCAGGGAAAAATCGCAGCTGTCTATAGGAATCCGGACACGATAGGTCTCTGTTTTGGCATCTGTCGTTGCAGCGCCTGCTCCTGTTGCTTCATTTGTTCCGCTCTGTCCACATCCGGTCAGCCTGGATACTGCCATGGTTACCGCAAGTACGGTAGATAATAATTTACGCTTCATACACTCGTCCTCCCAATAGGTAAATATTGTTTTTTGTATTTATCATTATCACTGACGGCCGTCTGTTTTATTTGATAATTGAATTCTACCATTAGTTTCCATCAGGCAACAGATAGCAAATTTTCAAAAAGGGGGATTTTTTTCGAATGGAAAAAGGTGGATAATATTACACTGTAAATGGAAAGTTACGCGAGCAATGAGCCGCGCATAGGCATAGTGAAGACAGCGATGGGCGCTCGCGCATGATTCGCTGTCTTTACTTATGCCGAGATGCGGCGAACGCCGTGATATGAAATAAGATTGGCAGCGTTTTATGCTGACAATCTTATGAATAGCGTGGCTCATTGCGGAGGGGTTTATCTTCGGGACATAGTAGAAGAAAAATGTAGATTACGCCCCGCTTGTCGGAAACTTCCGGGGCTCAACAGAGAAAAAACATGGATTACGCCCCGCTTGTCGGAAACTTCCGGGGCTCAACAGAGAAAAAACACGGATTACGCCCCGCCTGTCGGAAACTTCCGGGGCTCAACAGAGAAAAAACATGGATTACGCCCCGCTTGTCGCAAACTTCCGGGGCTCAGCAGAGGAAAAACACGAATTACGCCCCGCTTGTCGCAAACTTCCGGGGCTCAACAGAGAAAAAACATGGATTACGCCCCGCTTGTCGCAAACTTCCGGGGCTCAACAGAGAAAAAACATGGATTACGCCCCGCTTGTCACAAACTTCCGGGGCTCAACAGAGAAAAAACGTAGATTACAGGGCATTTCGTAACGTAGGCTATAATAAATGCCGCGATGCCCACCGTGGAAGGATGTTCCGTTTGCTGTGGACGTTCGTGGATTTGAAACTACCATCCGCAATGAGCCACGCTATTCATAAGATTGTCAGCAAAGAACGCTGCCAATCTTATTTCATATCGCGGCGTTTGCCACATCTCGGCATAAGTAAAGACAGCGAATTGTGCACGAGCGCCCATCGCTGTCTTCACTATGCCTATGCGCGGCTATGCTTTCGTAACTCTCTAGTTAAAACTCTACTTCTCAAACTTATCATGCAGGTACTCCGAGAGCTTGGTATTTTCGCCGTAGTCCACAGGACAGTCGATGATGCAGGGGACCTTCTGCTGAAAGGCATCCTCCAGGATCGGCAGCAGGTCTTCCGCCTTCTCCACGCGGTAGCCTTTGGCATGCATGCTTTCCGCATATTTCACAAAATCGGGATTCTGGAAATCCACAAAGCAGTTGTGTCCGAAGTGATCCATCTGCTTCCATTTGATCAGACCATAGCTGGCATCGGAGAAGATCAGAGTCACAATGGGTGTCCCCTCTCTGAGGGCTGTCTCATACTCCTGGCTATTCATCATGAATCCGCCGTCTCCGGAGATCGCCAGTACCTTTTTCTCCGGGTAGATCAACTTGGCTGCCACAGCCCCCGGCACTGCGATGCCCATGGTGGCAAAACCGTTGGAGATGATGCAGGTATTGGGTTCGTAACAGTTGTACTCTCTGGCAATCCACATTTTATGAGCGCCCACATCCGAGATCACGATGTCATCCGCACCCATAAATTTACGGACATCGTACAGTATTTTCTGTGGCTTCATGGGAAAAGAGGTGGCATCTGCATAGCTTTCATATTCCGCCACCATTTCTTCCCGCAGTTTGAGAAATTCTTCCGGCTCCTCTTTTGCGTCACTGCGGTACAGGATCTGCTGTAAAGAATAGGAAATGTCTCCGACAACTTCCACCTCCGGCTGGTACAGCATGTTGATATGCGCCGGCCTCTGGTCGATATGAATAATCTTATGTTTCCCCTCTCCGTTCCATTTGCCGGGAGCAAATTCCACAATATCATAACCGACGGCGATCACCAGATCTGCCATATCCAGCACCTTGTTCTGGTAATCCTTCTGGGGGATGCCTATGGTCCAGAGGGAATATTTGTTGTTATAAGGAATGATGCCTTTGGCCATCATAGTATTGACCACCGGGATCTTCAGGACATCTGCGAAGCTGGTAAGAGCCTCCCCGGCGTGATTGCGCACCGCACTGTGTCCCACCAGGATCACCGGGTGCTTTGCCTTGAAGATCATGGCCGCCGCCTGATCGATACTGGAAAAGGATGCGTACTCCTTATCCCTCTCCGGCTTTTTCAAAGGCCGTGCGGCAATACCGGAGCTGACCGGAAGCTTCGCCACGTTCGTGGGAAGATCCACATGACAGGCTCCCGGCTTCTCACTCTCCGCATATTTAAAAGCGATCCTGACGATTTCATTGACGGAATTGGGGTTCACGATCTGTTTGCTCCGCTTGGTGATTGGTGCAAACAGCTCTACCAGATCCAGATACTGATGAGAAGTCAAATGCATCCGCTCCGTTCCCACCTGTCCGGTAATGGCAATCAGCGGTGCACCGTCGGAATTAGCATCTGCCGTGCCTGTGATCAGGTTCGTGGCACCGGGGCCCAACGTTGAGAAACACACACCTGCTTTTCCCGTCAGTCTTCCGTACATATCAGCCATGAATGCCGCTCCCTGTTCATGCCGCACCACGATCACCCGGATGTCCGATTTTTCCAGTGCATTCATCATATCCAGATTTTCCTCCCCCGGAATCCCGAAGACATATTTCACGCCCTCGTTTTCCAGACATTTTACTAACACCTCTGCAACTGTATTTTGCTTCTTTTCCTGCTCACTCATAAGTTTCACCTCGTAATTTCCTGACTTTTTCTACAAAATAAAAGAGACAACGCTTTCCGTTTCCACGGACTTCGTTGTCTCTTTATTTGCTCATGTTAGCACACTCACAGATGATAGTCAATTATACTTTTTCTATCCAATATAAATCCTAAATTTTTTATTTAAATTCCACCGCCCATTTTTCCCACAACAAATCCAAAGACATTCCGCACTCCGGGGCCTGCGAAAAAGATCTGCCAGCACAGCGCCATGGGGAAGTTCTGGACGGTCTTCTGCAGCCACAGGGCGATGATCTGGTTGCCGGGGTGCATGAAGAGGCAGGTGGCGATAAAGCTCATCACCGGGCACATCAGGCATACGATCATGGAAGAGATCGCTAAAGTAATGAAAACGGGCTTATCCTCCGGGGATACCATGCGGAATGCCAGCTTCCGGGACAGCTTTTCCACTGCGAAATACTCCAGAATGCAGGCAATGGGCCACATAATGGGAATCTCGTGGAACGCTAACAGGAAGATCTCGTTGGTCATTCCTCCCTTGTCCAGTGCGATGTTGTAGCAGACCATAGCGTATACCATAACGAATGCCATGATCAGGGTAAAAATAATGTTCTGTAATCTTGTTTTCGGCATAATTGGATGCCCTCCTTTTCTAAAAATGGGCGCAAAAAGACACATGTGTGTTGTTCGTTAATCAGTGAGCAGTGCGCACATGTGTCGTTTCCAATTCTTACCTAAAGTCTCTATGCTATTTTCGCAACGGTGAGATTTTATCACATAGGTTTCGGAAAAGTCAATATGAAATAATGTATTTTTTCTTCCGCGGCTTCCTTCGGCTGTTCCCGGGATCTTACGCCATTTTCCCTGCCGCTCTATCTTAGATACAGATGGGAGAAAAAATGTTGCAAGGTTTTTAAAAAAGAAAAACGCAAACGGGACTGTCCTTTCGAACAGTCCCTGAAGAGAAAAAGAGAAACCAAAATAGTTTTGGGTAAAAGCAAATTAATTCTGAACGTTGAATGCGCCCATGCCGGGATATACGGCTGCTGCACCCAGTTCTTCTTCGATACGGAGCAACTGGTTGTATTTTGCCACACGCTCGGTTCTGCTGGGAGCACCGGTCTTGATCTGACAGGTGTTCAGTGCCACTGCCAGGTCGGCAATGGTGGTATCCTCGGTCTCACCGGAACGGTGGGAGGAAATAGCGGTATAACCGGCCTTGTGTGCCATCTTGATGGCCTCCAGAGTCTCGGATACGGATCCGATCTGGTTCAGCTTGATCAGAATGGAGTTACCACAGCCAAGGGAGATTCCCTTTGCCAGTCTCTCGGTGTTGGTTACGAAGAGGTCGTCGCCGACTAACTGTACCTTGTCGCCCAGTTCTGCGGTCAGCTTCTTCCAGCCTTCCCAGTCTTCCTCATCCAGTGCATCTTCTATAGAAATGATGGGGTATTTCTCCACCAGTTTCTTCCAATGTGCGATCAGTTCTTCGGAGGTAAATACGGTGCCTGCCTTAGGCAGCTTGTACTCGCCCACCTTGCCGGTCTTCCATTCGCTGGAAGCAGCATCCATAGCAATCTTGAAGTCCTTGCCGGGCTCATAACCGGCTTTCTTCACAGCCTCTAAGATTGTCTCGATAGCTTCTTCGTCAGACTTCAATGCCGGTGCAAAACCACCCTCATCACCTACGGAAGTAGCCAGTCCTCTGTCCTTTAAAATAGAAGCCAGTGCGTGGAATACTTCAGCGCACCATCTTAAGCATTCCTTGAAGGAAGGCGCACCTACGGGCATGATCATGAATTCCTGTACATCCAGTCCGGAAGAAAGCGCATGACAACCGCCGTTGATAATGTTCATCATGGGAACCGGAAGCCTGTTACCGGAGATACCTCCTAAAAAGCGATACAGGGGAATATCCAGGGAGATCGCTGCTGCTCTCGCGCTGGCAATGGATACTGCCAGGATCGCATTGGCTCCCAGTCTGGACTTATCCTTGGTTCCATCTGCGTCGATCATTGCCTTATCAATCGCATAAATATCGGATGCATCCATTCCCTGCAGAGTCTCATTGATTACAGTATTGATATTTTCTACAGCCTTCTGAACACCCTTGCCCAGATATCTGCTCTTATCGCCATCTCTCAGTTCCAGTGCCTCGAACTCACCGGTAGATGCTCCGCTTGGAGCCATGCCGCGTCCGATGGTACCGTCTACCAGAGTTACCTCTGCTTCTACAGTAGGATTGCCTCTGGAATCCAGAATCTCTCGTCCAATGACTTTTTCAATCTCTAAATAGTTCATCTTGTTCTTCTCCTTTATCCTCTATTCTAAACTTTTTATTCCCAAACCTTCTCTTTCGTGAATCCCTCATCCCTGTGTATAAGGGCTGAAAAACTCCTCCCGGAAGATGGCCTCCCGGCAGTCCGCGGATTCAGCAGCTCCGTTTTCTCTGAGGAGTTTCACATAATTCACTCATTAGTTAGTTGCACCTAACTCTTGGATTATTATATCCGGCTTTCTTCAAAATAGCAATAGGTGTTAATGAGAGGATTTCTCAATGGATATTTTCCTGCATAATTTGTACTTTTTAGTTAAAATTAATTCTAGGAGCATTTTTCATTATTTTCCTCAATTTCTAAATTCATATTCCTTTAAAACTAAAATATAGTAAAATAGAATTTATCAAATCTTAAAAGAAAACATTTAAATAGGCTGCATCTGCGGCAGAATGCGAGGCATTATGAGGAGTTTCGGTGAAATTCTGGCATCCCTGCGGGAAGAACGGGGCATTTATCAGAAAGAACTGGCTGCCATACTGAAAGTATCCGTTGGCACCATTTCGAATTACGAGAACAATATTCACTTCCCGGATCAGGAAGCTTTAATACAATTAGCGGAATATTTCGATGTAACCATCGATTATCTGTTGGGTCGGACTCCTTATCGTTACAATCCGGAAGTTCTGAGACAGGAATGTGTCCCCGGCACCACCGTATCCGATGTGGTAGAGGTGATACAGCATTTTAATCCGAAAAACATGGCTTCTCTGCTGGATTTTGTGGATCTGCTGCAATTAAGAGAAAAAGCAGAATCTTCCTCCCGGGAAGACTCTGCTAATGATTGATCCATAAATTCTATTGTCTTTTTATCTGGTGGACAGGAACTGTTGCTCCCGGATGGCTGTCTGGTCGTCCGGGTAATTTTGTAAATAAGCATTCATCAGTACTTCTGCCTGCTGATAATCTTCCAGATACTCATATGCTACAATTTCATTAAAGCACAAGGTCTGCATCAGGCTGTTTCCTTCGATCTGTTTTCCCGCCTGAAATGCCGCCAGAGCATTCTGATACTCCTTTTTTGCCATTTCGCACAGACCCAGTTCATTGTAGATTTCTGCATTCGGCCCCTGCTTGGAGAGATAATTGTTGTACACACTGGACGCATAGTTATAATCTCCGGTAGCCGCATAGGCTCTTCCCAGATAGAGATAGCTGTCCGCGCCTCCCTTATCCCGGGCTTCATCCAGCGCCAGATAAGCTTTCTGGTATTCTCCCAGATAATAATAGATCCGTCCGCTGTCATAAGCATCCAGTTGTTTGGCTGTGTCCAGTACATTTTGCAGATATTCCTGACCGACCTCACGGTAGCCGTGCGCTGCCAGGGCTTCATAGATTTCTATTAACCGGTCATAATTTTTCGGATCCATGGAGATTGCCTGATCAAAATCCGCTTTGGCACTCTCATAATCTCCCAGCTCCAGTTCTGCAGAACCTCTGAGAAAATAAGCGTCCTTTTCCTCCGGCTTCAGGCCCAGAATGGCATCGTATACCTTTTTGGCTTCCGCAGGCTGTCCGTTCTTGGTGTATGCCGCCGCCAGATAGTAATTCATATCATAGTCCACGTTCTGAACCCAGCCGTCACTGAGTTCCAGGGCCTGTGTAAAATATTCTACGGCCTGATCATACTCTGTCAGCCCCATGCTGGCGATTCCCCGGCCTCTTGCGATCAGACGGCTGTCCTCTTTCTGTGCTTCCGCTTCGTCAAAGGCATTCAATGCCCCCTGATAATCCAGAGTTTCCACCAACTGCATTCCTTCGGTGATCTTCGTGGTATCACTTCCGCAGCCTGTCAGCATGCCTGTCATCAGACAGCAGACTCCTGCTGCCACTATTTTCCTGTGTATTTTTCCCATGCTTTCCTCCACGGCCGTATCTGTATTACCGGTTCCTATTTGTCTAACTGAGAAGTACAATGAGGGCATCTTGTGGCATCGATAGCGATCTCGCTCTTACAGAACGGGCATTTTTTCGTCGTGGGCACTGCCGGTGCTTCCTCTCTGTGATGCAGGGTGTCTCCCAGCTTATTGATGAATTTTACCAGACAGAAGATTACAAATGCTGTGATCAGGAAGTTGATAACTGCCGTGATAAAATTACCGTACATCAATACCGGTGCCGTATCGCCGCTTCCCAGCTTTACATATAAATTCGAAAAATCCGTGCCTCCGAAGATGGCCAGAATCGGTGTCAGGATATCTTGATTCAGAGAAGTAACGATAGCGGTGAATGCTCCGCCGACGATCACGCCGACTGCCATATCCATTACATTTCCCCTCAAAATAAACTTTTTAAATTCCTGAATGAATCCGCTTTTCTTGCTCATTTTTCTCTTCCTTCCTCTTATGGTATGAAGGTCGAGCCGCGCTTTCCGTCACTTCGTGACTACCTTTGCTCATGAATCGGCGCTTAACTCATGGACATATACGTTCGCAAAATCATGCAAGCATAATTTTGCGAACGTATATGTCCATGGTCGAACTGTTTTGTTCCATAATAGCATACCCCCCTTGAAACCTCAATAGGAAATGGGGTATACTCTTTTAGGAATCTAATGTAGAAGTAACCGCATTTTCCCAGAAAGGATCAATTCATGCAGCGGATCAATGAAGACATCAAAACCGGCAATTTCAAACAGATCTACCTGCTCTACGGAGAGGAACGTTATCTGAAGAACCAGTACACGACCCGTCTGCGTAAAGCGTTGTGTCAGGACGGCGACGAGATGAATACCCATTTCTATCAGGGGAAGGATTTCTCCTTGGGACAAGTCATCGATCTGGCAGAGACGCTTCCTTTTCTGGCAGAACGCCGGGTCATGTTCTTCAAGGATACAGGGCTTTTTAAATCCGGCGGCGAAAAACTGGCGGAATACCTGGCAAGCCCTAATGACACCACTTTTTTTGTGTTCACGGAAAGCGAAGTGGATAAACGGAGTAAACTGTATAAGACCGTGCAGTCCAAGGGTTATGTGGCAGAATTCACGGTACAGGATGAGAATTCCCTGAAACGCTGGATCGCCGGTATTTTAGGCAGAGAAGGGAAAAAAATCTCCGAGAATACCGCACAACTGCTGCTCTCCAAGACCGGCACGGACATGGAGAATATCCAGATGGAGCTGGAGAAGCTGATCTGCTATTGTCTCGATCGGGATGTAGTCACCGCGGAGGATGTGGAAGCCGTCTGCACCACCCGCATCACCAACCATATCTTCGATATGGTCAATGCCATTGCGGAAAAACAGCCCCAGAAAGCATTGCAGCTTTACTATGATCTGTTGGCATTAAAAGAGCCGCCCATGCGCGTACTGTTCCTGATTGCCAGACAATGTAACCTGCTGCTCCAGACCAAGGAATTAAAAAGCAGAGGCCACGACAATAAGACCATTGCCTCCAAGATCGGCGTACCTCCTTTTGCGGTCGGAAAATATGTGGCACAGGCATCCCATTTCAAGACTTCCGTGCTGAAAAATGCGGTAAAGCAGTGCGTGGAGACTGAGGAAGCCGTGAAATCCGGACGGATGAACGATATGATGAGTGTAGAGATACTGATTTTGTCGGTATTGCCCTCGTAAGCTTACGAAATGCATTAAATGAGTTCTGCTCACGATATAGAAAAGTCCATGGACAGTTTTCCTGCTCATGGACTTTTTATTTGCATTACTTTTATTACCATGTTACATATTCAGATTCAAAGTAATGGTCTTCTGCAATGATACCTGTGACGCCTTGAACTTTTTTGGATATACATCTTTGTATCTGTAAATACTCAGGATAATTCCCACCAGTGCGTAGCACAGTAAAATATTATTTCTGCCAACAGATAAGAACGGCAGGAAGGTCGATGTCAGCGGGATCCATCCCAACATTCCCGCAAAGTTCAGAGAAATATTTAATAAAATGATCATTCCGCATCCGAATCCCATCACCATGCCTAGTTCATTTTTCTGTCGGGCCGCAGCTCCGAACATAAACAATACCAGTGCCGCCAGGATCGCGGCTACAAAGATTCCGGCCAGCAGTCCGTAACTGTTCAGAATATAAGAGAAAATGTAATCCTGATTGAATTCCGGCAAACCTCCCACCACATCTTTTCCACTGTTGCCCCAAAGTAAAATATTTTCATTAAATTTATGAAGCATGGCCGTCATGTAATTGGCATCTCCGGAATGGGATAAATAGGAGCGGATCCTGGCTTCCTGATAGGCTTCCAACATGTGAAGTGCATACATTGCAGTCAATACCAGGACCGGCCCTGCCGTAAAAAGCAGCCACATGCCGATAATCGTCTTTTTCACAGGCAGTTGAAACCACCCCTTCCAGACAGCCACCGTAAGTTCTATCAGCATACTGACCATCATGATGACGGCTACACCAAGGCTGGGAATCCGGGACGTAATAAATACCGGAAGGATCAGCCACAGGATCTCCCTGCACAGTGCGGATACACCACCGTCCCTGTATTTATATAGGATAGCGCCGTAAATCGGCACATAGAACATCATCAGGGAAGTAACCGCCACCCGGAGCCTTCCAAATCCGATCCAGTTGCCGATTCCGTTGACATCCAGACCACCGAAGCCTGCCACCCGCAGCCCTCCCAGAATCAGAATAGCTCCTCCGATGAACCTGGAGTACTTTGCAATTACGGTATAATCTAGGAAGTAGATCACACACATGAGGAGGAATCCAATAGCAACGGCTGAGCCAAACCCCTCCGTAGTATAGCGGTACACTTCCTGTCTCCATGTTTCCAGCTCCTGATAACCGGGTTGTCTGAGAATGGATTGCTGTATCAGAATGCCCAGCAGGCTTAAAATTCCTACGATCACAAGTAACCTCCATGCAATCTTAGGCTTGTGGATCCTGTCCAGCGAAATTCCCACTTCCACCGGATCTCCCATGTCCGCAACCGCATTTTTCTCTGCTTCCTCAGAGGTCATCCCTTCGGAAAGATTGTCTGCAATCTGGCATTCTATATGGTCTCTTATCTCCTCAGCGATATAAGGTCTTGCTTTTTTGCAGCGGATCTGTGACAACAGTTTTTCCAAATATGTTTCCATCCTTATACCCCCATTGCCAGAACGCTGGTCACAGCAGACTGATATTCCATCCACTCCGCTTTTTTGGTTTCCAGTAATTTTCTGCCCTCTTTCGTAATACTGTAATACTTCCTCGTCTTGCCTGAATATTCCTGCTCATATACCGTAAGCAGGCCCTTCGCTTCCAGCCCATGCAACAGCGGATACAGCGTACCTGCTTTTAACTCGAACACGTTACAGGATTTTTTCCGCAGTGTATCGATCATCTCGTATCCGTACATATCCTTCTCCGCCAGTAATCTGAGCAAAAGCATCGTCATACTTCCCGACATCAGTGATTTGTCCACAGCCATTTTTTGTCCTCCTTATATAGATAGCCGATATATATCGTTGTCTATAATATATATCGGCTATCTATATATGTCAATATTTATTTTTCAAAGCAATCACTAATCCATCTCAACTTCATCTACGATTTTGTATTTGTTATCCGTATCTTCTTTTCTTATAATAAACAGCACATCCGTAGTCATCTCGTTCTGTCTAACAGCGTTCCCCGAATCATCAAATCATTATTTGCTGTATTTTTCTACATTTTCAATGCTTTCCGATACCGTTGCATTCTCCGGCTCCCATTCACGGATCTGGCAGCTGGCAACCATCTGCGAGATAATCTTTTTATATTTTTTATAATCCTTTTGTGACATAGAGATGGTAATATTATAGAATCCCTGACCGGTGAAATCCCCTTTAAAAACATAGGATTCGCTTATCCATTCACCGCTTGTTTCGATTCCATGAAGCGTCGTAAGTTCCTCATTCACTTCCACGGTCTCCAGATCATTTTCATCCCCTGCATAATAAGGAGAAAAACTGTTACAAAAATAGATACTGCTCTCCTGGCTATCATCCGTATAAATCCGGATTCCCTCGTCGGGACTGGCTTCCTCTGTCTCGGTCGCAGGCCACCCTTCCTGAAGCTTCGCTGTCCATTCTACAGGTCTGTCTATGCTTAAGGTAAACCCTGCTGTCTCATTTGTGTATTCGCAGCGGATCATCTCCTGCTTTCCACAACCGGTCATTGCCCATACTATTGTTAAAATCATCAGACACTTAATCATTTTTTACCCATAGACACCTCCGCCATTCTACTCTGCTGTTGCTATCTCTACACCCTGGGCAATATCTTCCGCCATCGGATCAATGCTCCTGATATATCCGGCACTATTTACGGTCCGTTTTATCAACCGGTCCCCATATATAACCGCCTAACATTCCGGTCAGGATAAATACCATAAAATAAAGTCCCGGAACACCTGCGACAAAAGCATAAAACGCTATCTGAAATTTCCAGATGGGAATTAGCAGATTAAGCGCAGCCACACAGACAACAGCAAAAGCAACATATTCCACAGCTTTTGCTTTGTCCCGTCTGGTCTTTGTTGCCAGCAGGAATCCCCATGCCGTGTAGAGCAGCATGCGTACCACCGTCCGGACTCCGCTCATTTCATCAAAAGAAGTTTTGTAATTCTCCTTCAGTGCCACCAGGACAATCAGGATCACAACAGACAAAATAATTTTGTAGTAATTTGAAAAAATCTTCTTCATAGCTACTCCTTTCATTCTACATTCAGGAATGTATATCCCTTCATATCCGTTTCCTCTGTCTCTCCTTTCTGCGGTTCTGGATTCGCTAATCGCTCCAATGTCTTTTCCGGATTCAGTAATTCATCACAGGATACCTGAAGGGTCTCCGCGATGCTGCCAAGCATCGTCATATCCGGAAGATTCTTGCCATGTTCCCATTTGCTTACCGCCGAAGTAGAGACCGACAGCTGCTCTGCCATCTCCTTCTGGCTGATTCTGTTTTTCTTTCTTAAAGTCGTAAGCAATATACCAAATTGCTCTTTCTGCATGATGTCTTTGCTTCTTAATTGTACTTGATAATGACATCATTATACAATATAATGACATCTTATACAATTGAGCAATTGGAAAATCAATTGAGCGAACGGCAACCTTCCTCTTTGTTAATCATAACGAAGAATTTTTCGCTATTTGTTACAAATTTCAAAAAAGCGTGCAGATCTCTCCACACGCTTTTCGTTCATCGTCTTATTTATTCAAAAATTATTTCCACATTCCCGTCGCAAAGCACATCAATGCCGCCCAGGTATATAACGGGTAAAAAAATCCCTGGTCATCCACGCCGTCTTTTAAGATTTTCTGTGCTTCTTCTTTGGTCAGCAGCAGAAAACCATCAAAACATTCCGTTCCAACGGCGCCTTCCTGACTTACCTTCGGCATCTCTTCACGGTTCAATATGATCTGCACCAGTGCATTGCTCTCATCCGTCATACCGGGGGTACTGAATACCAGCGGATTCACCAGACGGATGCTGTCGCTCTCTTCCAGTGTGATGCCGGTCTCTTCCCGAAGCTCCCGGGCTGCCGCATGGAATACGGGATTTTCTTCCGTTGCATCCTCCGGGTCTAAAAGTCCTGCCGGAACGCTCAGCAGAAAATGTCCTGCCGGGTAACGATACTCACGGCTTAAGCAAAGTCTCGGTTCTTGTCCTCTGATCTTCAGGATCACAACGCAGCTGACTGCATCCGGCAGCATCTGTCTGAATTCTTCGTCGCTCTTTACCGCTGCCAGATTATCTTTGGCTCTTCTGGTAGCATCAAAATAATGTTTTCCCGGCTCATATTGCAGATCAAATACCTTGATAAATCTGCTGTCGTAGACGGTCTCTACCTGTTCCTTTTTTATGATCGGTCTGTTCTCCATAGTCATTTTCCTCTTTCTGTTCTTCTGTTCCGCACGTTGCACACTATCTGTCGTTCGCTTCTGTTGTGCGGCTGTCATTTTGCAATTTTTCCGCTTCCCCAGCCGCTCTTTCCAGTCTGCAAAGTACCTGTTCGTAACGTCGTCCCGCTTTTTTCCAGTGGATCAGCTTATGCCATCCTTCCACGTAATCCGGCCTGCGGTTCTGATACTGTAAATAATAGGCATGCTCCCACACATCTATGGGAAATATGGAGGTATACAATTTCAGATCCGGGACATCCTGATTCGCTGTAGTAAGGACTATCAGAGTACCGTCCTGGTCACTCACAAGCCATGCCCATCCAGAGCCAAATACCCCCGTGGCTGCCTGTGACATCTGTTCTTTCCATTGTCTCACCGATCCAAAATCCCGGACCAGCGCCTCCTCCAGAGCTCCACAGGGCTCCTGTCCTACCGGGCTTCGCATACTGTCAAAATACAGCTGATGATTATATACACCGCCACCGTTATTGTGAATGCTTTTCCGGGCTTCCTCCGGCAGGGACGCAAGTATATTATCCTCCGAAGTGAGCAGTTCCGTCAAGGACATCTGCTGTAACTGCGGATAATCGGCAAGGGTGGCATTCAGCTTATCCACATAGGTCTGATAATGCTTGTCGTGATGAAAATGAAGTGTTTCCTCATCTAATACCGGAAGCAGGGCATCATATTCGTAGGGAAGAGGCTGCGCAACAAAAGGATAATGTTCTTCTAACATGAGACTCCAATCCGCCTGCGGGATACAGGCTTACGATCATACAATATTTACCATACGCCTAGTATATGCTGTCCCCACGGATTTTATTTTCAAATTTGTGCTTTTACAGCCGACCGCTCCTATGCTCTCTTTCTCTGCACGGCCGGATAGATCTCTCTGGCAACTTCCAGACTTTGTCCGGATCTAACTTTCTGCACATCCGCTGTCTCCTGGGCTAACAGCCATCCGCAGACTTCCTCTGCCAGTGGCTCTCCCTGTTCTCTCAGCCAGAAGCTGACATTCGCCAGCATCTGTAAATGATTCAGGATCGTATTACGGCAAAGTCTTCGGTCCGTAATGCGGGTCTTCCAGGGCTCCCCCTCTACGTACAGTTGTGCCGCCTCCCGCAGATAGGCCCGGATCAATGCGGTCTGTTCATGATTGCTCTTCTGCAGTTCCTCACTGATCTTCTTGGTCTCCCAATACAGTTCTTCGCTGCATCGGCCAGCGGGAACGATCCCTTCCATGTATTTTTGTATAAAATGCAGGCTTTCATTTACCTGTCTGCAATATTCTCTGATCAGTTCTTCTCTTTTTGACATAATAAAAAACCGCCCTTAAATTAAAATTTAAGGGCGGAACATTCTTCCGCGGTACCACCTTAATTCGCCCATCTCTCACGGGATCAGGCCTCTGCAACTACGGACAAACAAACGCTCATCGATAGTCAGGTACGATAACGGATACTCCCGTTGCAGCCTGTCCGCATCTGCCGGATATCCTGTCCGAATACGAAGTCGGTGCAAAGCTCCGAGACCATGTTCAAAGAAGCCTTCCATATCCCTTCCCACCTGCCGGGACTCTCTGCGACGTATCTCTTCTCCTACTCTTCTCTTCACAGCCTTTATGTCTTTAACTGTTTGTATTTTATTCCTTTCGCGGACATTTGTCAACACTTTGTTTTTGTCACAAACACAAACAGTGGAGCAACTTTCGCGACTCCACTGTTCTTATCCATTTTTATATCTTACAGTTGTGCAATATCCACCAGCGTCAGTTCCTTGCAATCGTTCATATGCTCCATGCTGGTCACGAGAGCATTGGCGGTGTCCATTGCAGTGATGCAGTAGATACCGGTCTCGATAGCGGTACGGCGGATCAGGAAACCGTCTCTGGTCTTGTCGCGGCCCTGGGTCGGGGTATCGATGACAAGGTCGATCTTGTGTCCCAGGATCAGGTCCATAACGGTCGGGGATTCCTGAGAGATCTTGTTGACCTTTCTTGCTTTCACACCGGCTTCATTCAGAGCAGCTGCGGTACTTCTGGTAGCATAAATGGTGTATCCCAGCTTTTCGAAGCGTCTTCCGACTTCAATGGCTTCACCCTTATCCGCATCCTTCACGGTGATGATCATGTTCTTGTACTTGGGCAGTTCTACGCCTGCTCCCAGGAATGCCTTGTACAGAGCCTCATTGAAGGTCTTGGCGATACCCAGACACTCACCGGTAGACTTCATCTCCGGTCCTAAGCTGATCTCGGCACCACGGATCTTCTCGAAGGAGAACACGGGCATCTTGATGGCAAAATACTCTGCCTCAGGCTGTAAGCCGGGCTCGTAGCCAAGCTCACGGATGGTCTTGCCGATGATCACTTCGGTCGCCAGATCCACGATAGGAATACCGGTTACCTTACTGATATAAGGTACGGTACGAGAAGAGCGGGGGTTAACCTCAATGACATATACCTCGTCACCGATGGCAATGAACTGGATATTGATCAGTCCCTTGACATGCAGTGCCTTTGCCAGTCTTCTGGTGTACTCTGCGATCTTCTCTTTTACTACTTTATCAATGGTCGGAGCCGGGTATACGGAGATACTGTCTCCGGAGTGGATACCGGTTCTCTCGATATGCTCCATGATACCGGGGATCAGGATATCGGTACCGTCGCATACGGCATCGACCTCGATCTCCTTACCCTGTAAATACTTATCTACCAGGATCGGGTGATCCTGTGCGATACGGTTGATGATCTCCATGAATTCTTCGATCTCTTCATCGGAGATAGCGATCTGCATGCCCTGTCCGCCCAATACATAGGAAGGACGCACCAGTACGGGATAGCCCAGTCTGTTAGCAACCGCCTTAGCTTCCTCTGCGGTGTATACAGTACCGCCGGCTGCACGGGGGATCCCGGTCTCTTCCAGAATCTTGTCGAACAGTTCTCTGTCCTCAGCGGCATCTACATCCTCCGCCTTGGTACCTAAGATAGGCACGCCCATCTTCATCAGGCTCTCAGTCAGCTTGATAGCGGTCTGTCCGCCGAACTGTACCACAGCACCATCGGGATGCTCAATATTTACGATAGATTCCACATCTTCCGGAGTCAAAGGCTCAAAATACAGCTTGTCCGCAATATCGAAGTCGGTACTTACGGTCTCCGGGTTATTATTGATGATAATGGTCTCATAGCCTGCCTTGGAGAATGCCCAGGTAGCATGTACAGAACAATAGTCGAACTCGATACCCTGTCCGATACGGATAGGACCGGAACCCAGTACCAGGACTTTCTTGCGTCCGGTGGTCTCCTTGGCTTCGCACTCGCCGCCGAATACGGAATAGTAATAAGGAGTGGACGCTGCGAACTCTGCAGCACAGGTGTCTACCATCTTGTAGACAGCCTTAATGCTGTTGTCATAACGCATCTTCTTGATCTCTTCCTCGGTCTTGCCGGTCAGCCTTGCGATCACGTTATCCGGGAACTCGATTCTCTTGGCTTCCTTCAACAGATCAACCGTCAGCGGCTGTGTCTCCAGCGCATGCTCCATCTCGGTCAGAATGGCAATCTTGTCGATGAACCACAGGTCGATCTTGGTAATGTCGTGGATCTGCTCGTAGCTGATGCCCTTACGGATAGCTTCCGCAATGACATAAATACGCTGGTCATCCACGATCTTCAGACGCTCTAACAGTTCCTCCACAGACAAAGCGCTGAAATCATAGCTGCGCAGGCAGTCCACATGCTGCTCCAGGGAACGGATAGCCTTCATCAGTGCTCCCTCGAAGTTATTGCAGATACTCATAACCTCACCGGTTGCTTTCATCTGGGTGGTCAGAGTACGTTTTGCAGTGATAAATTTATCAAAAGGCAGTCTGGGAATCTTCACGACACAGTAGTCCAGTGTCGGCTCGAAGCTGGCATAGGTCTTGTGGGTGATGGCGTTCTTGATCTCATCCAGGGTAAAGCCCAGTGCGATCTTCGCTGCTACCTTTGCAATAGGATAACCGGTCGCCTTACTTGCCAGTGCGGAAGAACGGCTGACACGGGGGTTAACCTCGATAACACAATATTCAAAGCTGGTGGGATGCAGTGCAAACTGTACGTTACATCCACCGGTGATCTGCAGTTCGTTGATGATCTTCAGAGCGGAAGTACGTAACATCTGGTACTCCTTGTCGCTCAGGGTCTGGGAAGGAGCTACTACGATACTGTCTCCGGTATGCACGCCGACGGGATCGATGTTCTCCATGTTACATACGGTGATGCAGTTGCCTGCGCTGTCACGCATTACCTCGTACTCGATCTCTTTCCAGCCTGCAATACAACGCTCTACCAGTACCTGACCCACACGGGACAGACGTAAACCGTTCTCCAGGATCTCTTCCAGTTCTACCTGATTGTGGGCGATACCGCCACCGGAACCTCCCAGGGTATAAGCGGGACGCAGTACGACCGGATAGCCGATGGTATTGGTGAATTCCACACCGTCTTCCACATTTTCAACGACCTTGGACGCTGCACAGGGCTCACCGATGCGCTCCATCAGGTCTTTGAACTCCTGACGTCCTTCGGCGTTACGAATGGTAGCTGCGGTAGTACCTAACAGCTTTACATTATGAGCAGCCAGGAAACCGGACTCCTCCAGCTCCATACCGAGGTTCAGACCAGCCTGTCCTCCCAGGGTGGGAAGGATGCTGTCGGGCTTTTCCTTTTCAATGATCTGCTCCAGAACCTTTACGTTCAGGGGCTCGATATATACCTTATCTGCGATATCTTTATCAGTCATGATGGTCGCAGGGTTGGAGTTCACCAGGATTACCTCTACTCCCTCTTCCTTCAGGGAACGGCAGGCCTGGGTACCTGCATAGTCGAATTCCGCTGCCTGTCCGATGACAATAGGACCGGAGCCGATTACCATTACTCGTTTTACATTAGGATTCTTGGGCATCTTAGTTCTCTCCTCTCATCATATGAATGAACCGGTCAAACAGGTAACCGGAGTCCTGGGGTCCCGGACATGCTTCCGGGTGGAACTGTACGGTGAAAATGTTCTTGCCGGTGTAGGACAGACCCTCGTTGGTACCGTCGTTGACATTGATAAATGCGGGAACCGCTACGGAAGGATCCAACTTGTCGGTATCTACCACATATCCATGGTTCTGAGAAGAAATATATACTCTTCCGGTCATCAGATCCTTTACCGGATGGTTGCCTCCTCTGTGTCCATATTTCATTTTGTGGGTATCTGCGCCGGTAGCCAGAGCCATCAGCTGATGTCCCAGACAGATTGCGAAAATAGGAATCTCGGTATCGTATAACTTTTTGATCTCGGCGATCACACCGGTACACTCCTTGGGGTCTCCCGGTCCGTTACTTAACATGATACCGTCGGGATTATCATCAATGATCTCCTGTGCGGGAGTTCCAGCGGGGTATACGGTCACCTCACAGCCTCTCTCTGCCAGGGATCTGGCGATATTTCTCTTGGCTCCCAGGTCTAACAGAGCTACCTTTAGTCCCTGTCCGGACAGCTCCGTTACCAGTGCGGGCTTGGGCTCTCTGACACCCTTTTCATAAGCTTCTTTATCAAAACGCGCTGCACCGGACAGAGGGCCGTTCTGTGCCAGATCCGTGGTGGGATTCACTACATACTTCTCCTTGCAGGTCACCTTTTCCACGACCCTGCCTGTGGTATATGCTTTCAGCTTCGGAAGCACTTCGTTCAGGTCATAGGCCTCGTTGGTGGTGATCATACCGTTCATGGTACCCTTCTCACGCAGGATCTTGGTCAGCGCACGGGTATCGATTCCGGCGATACCGGGCACACCGTTCTCCTCTAAGTATTCCTGTATTGTGCAGTCACAGCGGAAGTTGCTGGGAATACGTGAAAGCTCTCTGACGATGAATCCATCCGGCCAGGGTCTCTCCGACTCGCAGTCATCCCTGCATATGCCATAGTTACCGATCAGGGGGTAAGTCATGCATACAGCCTGTCCTGCATAGGACGGATCCGTCAGGACCTCCAGATATCCGGCCATGGATGTGTTAAATACGATTTCACTGATGATCTCTTTGTCTGCACCGATGTGCGTTCCTTCGAACACCGTTCCATCTTCCAAAATCAAAAATGCCTTCATTCTTTCCTCACATTCTGCCGCTTTTTGCGACGTTTGTATTTCCAGTGTGTTTCTCTACTGCTTAATCGATTTATTATATCATAAAAAAAAATGCGTCGCAATAGACCCTGTCTGCGTAAAAACCTACAAAAAACAATTACGCAATCCCGATACTCCTTGGAGAATCTGACAAAGCTGTGTAAAAGCTTACATTTTCCATTGCTTTTTCCACCGGGTCTGATATAGAATAGATATGTATTTTCTATTTTTCAATTATCACAAAACGCTGTTTTCCTACAGCAGATTGGACAGGCATCTATGGATCGTATCGAAAATGCTCAAATGAACTCCCTGGGAACCCGCAAACTCTATTATGAAGATGTGCATCAGACGGATTTCACCGCTGTGGTAATGGAATGTGTTCCCGACAAGGAAGAGGGATATTACAGGATCGTTCTGGACGCTTCCGCTTTTTTCCCGGAAGAGGGCGGTCAATCCGCTGACAAAGGCACCTTAAACGGTCAGGAAGTACTGGATGTCAGCATTAAGCAGGGCATCCTGTATCATAAAATGACCTGTGAGCTTCCCACAGGCACTGAAGTCACCGGTCATGTGGACTGGAACCGCCGGTTTGATTTCATGCAGCAGCACTCCGGGGAGCATATGATCTCCGGCTTGCTGCATTCCCATTTCGGTCTGGAAAATGTGGGTTTTCATTTAAGTGACAGAGAAGTGACACTGGATATGAACGGGGAAGTCTCTCTGGAACAACTGCGCCTTATCGAACAGGAAGCCAACGCTTACGTCTGGAAAAATCTTCCGGTCAACATCAGCTGGCCCTCCTCCGAAGAACTGGTGAACTTAAATTATCGCAGTAAGCTGGCTCTCACGGAAAATGTCCGCATCGTGGAGATCCCTGGCGTGGATCTGTGCGCCTGCTGTGCTCCCCATGTGGATACTACCGGTCAGATCGGTCTCATCAAGATCGTGAATGTCCAGAGCCACAGAGGCGGTGTCCGTATCAATATTCTCTGTGGCGGCCGTGCTCTGGCCGACTATACCGAAAAACAGGATTCCGTCTGGGCCATCTCCTCTCTGCTGTCCGCAAAGCAGCCGGAAGTGGCCGATGCCGTTGTCCGGGTCAAAGAGGATGCACGCCAGCAAAAAGAACGCGCCAATGCTTTGCAGGCGGAACTTCTGAAGGTACAGATGAATGCACTGCTCTCCCCGGAAGAGACCTGTCACGTGCTTCTCTTCGTCGGCGAACTGGATGCCATTGCCCTGCGTAATGCCGTCAATTCCCTGACCGAAAAATATTCCGGCTACTGCGGCATCTTTGCCGGAGACGATGCAAACGGCTACCGCTTTATCGTGGGCAGTTCCTCCTGTAACTGTCAGGAACTGGCGACCCGTATGCGGCAGGAACTTCAGGCCAAAGGCGGCGGATCCGCTCCCATGATCCAGGGCAATGTCGGTGCCACGGCTGAAGCTCTGCGGAAAATGTGGGAGACCTTGTAGTCCCGGCTAACCCTTCTACAGCCTCGTCAATTGTCAAGTACCTGCATTTTGGGATGGAACGCATCAGACATTTTTCCCTAACGAAGCAGTTCGAATACCCTCTGAATCATTTTCTTATTATTTTATATAACAACCCCCGGGCTATGACGTTTCGCCATTCTCCCGGGGGCTTATCTTCTTTGCTATTTATTTTTCATTCCTGTAAATCTCAGATTCGATTACTGCTCTTCGATCGCTGCGTTCTTCTTCAGTGCTACGCTGACTGCCTTGGCAACACCACCGCCTACTACACAGCTCATAGGCATCTCCAGTGCTCCGTTGATACCGCAGAATGCCACGGCAAATGCGAACAGATTTGCTCCGGTTGCATTCAGGCTCTGCAGATACTCGGTATGACCGAAACAGATCATCAGGGTGGACATGAAGAACAGAGTGTTCATAAATGCTCCCAGCAGACCGGTCACAAAGAAAGATACGGTCTTCGTCTTGTCGATCTTCCACAGTGCTTTGAAGATCACACCGGACAGCCATCCCATCAGAGTTCTGGTAGGGATGCATACCAGGAAAGTGAAAAACGGATTCATTGCTACCAACGCTGCTCCAAAAGGATCTCCTGCAAAGCACTGGTAAAAGCTTGTCAGTCCGAATACCAGTCCCAGTACGGCTCCGCCTGCGGGTCCCAGGATCATTGCACCGATTACTACGGGAATGGTCATCAGAGAGATTGCTAACGGTCCGATGCGCAGATATCCAAGCGGTGTAAACGCCAGAATCAGCATAATAGCGATGAGTACGGCCAATTGTACCATCTCAAGTGTCTTGTTCTTTTTCATATGAAATTTCCTTTCCGCGCTGTTTGCGCCTTTGCTACTATTCCTCCCCTTTTATGGAGGATATAATTACAAGTTCTTGAAGAAAATAACATAAATGTATACAAAATACAAGTACATTTTTTAATACAATCAACGTACGGTGCGATACCACTTCAACGCCGATGTATAGGCTTCATATACTGTATTCATATCAATATTCTTTAATAGCATCAGGCGGGATACCTCCGCCCAGTTGGCTGTCTCATACTGCAGCATAAAATCGTACACCGGTGCCAGTACGCCGATGCGGTAGATCAGTGCATTGCTGATCTCGCCAGCCACATGGACCACCTTCAAAGCCTCTGCCATAGGTTTCTCAAGGATCACATCCAGCACAGAGAACAATCCCATCAGGAACAATTCATCCTTCTGCGCCTTCAGGCCAAACGCTTCCGCCAGATTCTCGGCAAATTTCGCACGAAGCAGAGATAATCTGGTGACCTCATTCGGCTTATCCGCATACAAAGCATTGGCTACTGCCGTGTTGATCCACTTTTTCAGTTCCCGTTGTCCCAGCATGGCAGCTGCATGACGGATAGACGTAATCTCCGAATTTACAGCCAGTGGCTGAACCATTTTCAGCAGATCGATCGTAAGTGCGGTATCACGGCTGATGATATCCGCCGCTGTCGTGAGTTCAAAATCCGGGCTGTTCACAATATTCAGCAGGTCAATATAGTTACCCTTCAAGGGTGCCACATCCGTCTGTCCCTTCGTAATGGGAACTCGATAGAACTTACCCTCATAGAAACGATATCCGCCGGTCTCCTTCAGTCTCTCGAAGTCCTCCATGGTATCAATATTACCGGCACACAGATTGATATTCGGAAATAATTTTCCGAAATAAATCTTGGCTTTATCAATGGCTATTTTACGGTTATTCAGAAGGACATAATCCATCAGCTTCAGGACTTCTCTGTAATTTTCAAAATCACTGACCGCAAGCTTACGAATGGCAAGTTTATAGCCTTGCTGTTTCAATTCCTTCAGACGATTGACATACATTTCAATCGGCGGAATGGTATTATCGATCAAAAGTACGATTTTTTCATGAGGTGCATCGCACTGCTCCGGAATATCCGCAAAAATCGAGATATTGCTGATCGGTACGAAGATTTCTTTTCCCTGAGACAAGGTATCAATACCCATTTTCTGGATCAGTTCCAGACCCGTGATCTGGGATGCCCCGTCGAACTGTGCGGTTCCAAGCAACAGAGGATTCAACAGGAAATTCTCCCTCTGGGTAAAAAAGGAGTAGGCACAAACGGCCATATTTTCATCAAAAAGCGGTACTAATGTAAGCAGCATATTTTTACCTCCCAATCTATCTATATTATACCGATTCCGACAAGACTTTACAAGTGGTACTATCAGCACAGAGATGTAAATAGAGAGTTAGTAAAGAAATGCTATCAAATCCCCGTAGCCCTTGGCAGGGTATAAGAAACGCGGCACGCTCGTACTTTTAGTACGATGTGCTCCTGTCGCAGAGCGTAGCGGTACATAAGCGGTCACAATACGACCGCAATGCGTCCCTTGGGACGCTATGGTACCGACGTCTGCTTACGGCACTGCTTATTCTTATACCCAGCCGGGGCTACTGGTTTTTTTGAAAGCTTTCCAAAACGCAGAACTCCCGGCGTATGCGGTGCCATGTCGAAGATGTTTGTCGGAGGATGTTGATATTTTCTAGAAAAGTGCTGAAAGGCAGGGGGAAAGCGGACACGATGTCCGCGTCAGCCGATTGTCGACATGGATGTCGACTGTAGGCGGCCCCGTCATGACGAGAACTACTCATCACTTTTCGTAGAAAATTCACATCCGGAGACCTTACATCGAGACATGTGTATCGCATGCTCCGGGAGTTCGTCTGGTCTAAGGCTCCCTCCGCAATGAGCCACGCTATTCATAAGATTGTCAGCAAAGAACGCTGTCAATCTTATTTCATAGACGGCTGTCGCCGTATAAAAATAGAGTGAACCAGCCTCGCTTGTGCGCAAGCGCCCATCGAGGTGTTCCACTCTATTTTTGCATGGCTCGTAGCTATGCTAACTCTCAATTTACTTAAAGTACTGTACCCCGGATTCAAAGATCTTCATATCCTGCTCGCCATAGATGTTCATGGCCACAGCGGTATCTCTTCTCTCGGAGTGTGCCATCTTACCGAGGCATCTGCCATCGGGGGATGTGATACCCTCGATCGCACAGTAGGAACCGTTGACATTGTATTCCTCATCCATGGATACATTACCGTTCTGATCAGCGTACTGAGTAGCGACCTGTCCGTTAGCAAAGAGCTTGTCGATCCACTCTTTCGGTGCTACGAAACGGCCCTCACCGTGGGATGCGGGATTGCAGTAGGTAGCACCCAGTGTAGCGCCCTGTAACCAGGGAGACTTGTTGGATACGACTTTGGTGTATACCATCTTGGAGATATGACGGTTGATGGTATTGAAGGTCAGGGTAGGTGAATCCTCCTTCTGACCGGTGATTTCGCCGTAAGGAACCAGTCCCAGCTTGATCAGAGCCTGAAATCCGTTACAGATACCCAGTGCCAGTCCGTCTCTCTCATTTAACAGCTTCATGACCGCTTCCTTCAGCTTCTCATTCTGGAATGCTGTTGCAAAAAACTTCGCGCTGCCGTCAGGCTCATCACCTGCGGAAAAGCCGCCGGGGAACATGATGATCTGTGCCTGTGCAATGGACTTCTCGAATTCCTCTACGGATTCGCGGATATCCTCTGCGGTCATGTTACGGAACACTCTTGTCTCCACATGGGCTCCGGCACGTTCAAACGCCTTGGTGCTGTCGTATTCACAGTTGGTTCCGGGGAATACCGGAATGAATACGGTAGGCTTTGCGATCTTGTGCTTACATACATAAATACTGTCTGCCTTGTAAACATTGCTTGCCACTGCCTCGGTACCCTTCACTGCCTTGGTGGGGAATACCTTCTCCAGCTTGGAAGTCCAGGAAACAAGTGCCTCTTCCATGGTGATCTTCACATCACCATATACGAATACAGGCTCCTCGGTCACGGTACCGATCACGGTGTAATCCAGTTCCTTCTCTTCCAGTGCAGCCATCTTGTCTGCGGGGATCTCTGCCAGAATATCGCCCAGTCCGTTGTCAAACAGGTCGTCTGTGGTTACCTCATCGTCGATCTTCACACCCAGCTTGTTACCGAAGGCCATCTTTGCTACAGCTGCTGCCACACCCTTGGAATCCAGAGCATAAGCGGATACGATCGTACCATTTTCGGTCAGTTCGTGGATCTTGCCATATAATTCTGCCACATTCTCATACATCGGAATGTCGAAATCGTCTTTATTAATAGAAAAACGTACCAGCTTATTGCCGGGGGTCTTCAGTTCCGGAGTAATAATATCGCCATATTTTGCCACGTCCACTGCAAAAGATACCAGTGTGGGAGGTACATCAATATCATTGAAAGTACCGGACATACTGTCCTTACCACCGATGGAGGGCAGCCCGAACCCGATCTGTGCATCGTAGGCGCCTAACAGTGCTGCGAAAGGCTGGCTCCAACGCTCAGGATCGCTGGTCATTCTGCGGAAGTACTCCTGGAAGGTAAAGCGGATCTTGCTGAAATCACCGCCGGAAGCCACGATTTTCGCCATGGACTCTGTCACTGCGTAGACAGCTCCGTGGTAAGGACTCCAGGAGGACAGATACGGATCGAAGCCGTAACTCATCATGGTCACGGTATCGGTCTTACCTTCCAGTACAGGCAGTTTGGCTACCATGGTCTGGGTCTCAGTCAGCTGATATTTTCCACCGTAGGGCATCAATACACTGCCGGCACCAATGGAGGAGTCGAACATCTCTACCAGACCCTTCTGGGAACATACATTGAGGTCATTTAACAGTGCCACCCAGGCACCCTTCACATCGCCCTCTTCCAGTTTCTCACCTACAGCGGGAACAGCCCATTTATCAAAATAATTCTCTTCTTCGGAAGGAATATCTACTTTTACTTTGGTCTCCTGATGGGCACCGTTGGTATCCAGGAAAGCTCTCTTCAGATCCACGATGGGCTTGCCTCTCCAGTTCAGTACCAGTCTGGGTTCCTCAGTAACAACTGCTACGGGAACAGCCTCCAGGTTCTCTTCCTTTGCATAGCCCAGAAAAGTATCTACATCCTTAGGATCTACTACCACTGCCATACGCTCCTGAGACTCGGAGATTGCCAGTTCCGTGCCATCCAGTCCGGCATATTTCTTGGGTACCTTGTCCAGATCTACGGTCAGACCGTCTGCCAGCTCACCGATGGCAACGGAGACACCGCCGGCACCAAAGTCGTTACATTTTTTGATCAGACGGCTGACTTCCTCACGACGGAACAGTCTCTGGATCTTACGCTCGGTCGGTGCATTACCCTTCTGTACCTCAGCACCACAGGTCTCGATGGAAGTATCGGTATGTACCTTGGAGGATCCGGTCGCACCGCCGCAGCCGTCACGTCCAGTACGTCCGCCTAACAGGATGATGATATCGCCGGGATCAGAGGTCTCACGGATAACATTCCTGCGGGGAGCTGCGCCCATAACGGCACCGATCTCCATACGCTTTGCCACATAAGAAGGATGATAGATCTCTTTTACAAAGCCGGTAGCCAGACCAATCTGGTTACCATAAGAGGAATAGCCACTGGCTGCGCCTCTTACCAGCTTCTTCTGGGAGAGCTTGCCGTGCAAAGTCTCGGATACAGGAACGGTAGGATCCGCAGCACCGGTGACACGCATTGCCTGATATACATAGCCACGGCCGGACAGGGGATCACGGATGGCACCGCCCAGACAGGTGGCAGCACCACCGAAAGGCTCGATCTCTGTAGGATGGTTGTGGGTCTCGTTTTTGAAAAATACCAGCCACTCCTCGGTCTCTCTATGGTCGCCGTAATCCATCTCCACGGGAACCACTACGGAGCAGGCATTGATCTCATCGGATTCTTCCATGTCATCCAGTTTGCCGTCTTTTTTCAGCTTTCTCATGGCCATCAGTGCCAGATCCATCAGGCAGACGAACTTGTCCTCTCTGCCTTTGAAGATCTCTTCTCTGGTATCCAGATAACTCTGGTAAGTGGTCTCTAAGGGAGAACGATAATAACCCTCACCGAATTCCACATCGGTCAGCTCGGTGGAAAAAGTGGTGTGACGGCAGTGATCGGACCAATAGGTATCCAGTACACGGATCTCCGTCATAGAAGGATCTCTCTTCTCATCATCATGGAAATATTTCTGGATATGCAGGAAATCTTTGAAGGTCATGGCAAGTCCCAGAGATTCATACAGAGCTTTTAAACTGCTCTCGTCCATATCTCTGAAGCCGTCAAAAACAGCAACATCAGCGGGATCATCATACACCGTGATCAGAGTATCCGGCTTCTCCATGCCGGTCTCTCTGGAATCTACAGGGTTGATACAGTAAGATTTGATCTTGGAAAATTCTTCGTCGGACACCTGTCCTTCGATCATATAAGTCACAGCGGTACGGATCACAGGTTCTTCGTCCTCTTTTAAGAACTTCACACACTGCACTGCGGAATCCGCTCTCTGATCGAACTGTCCGGGAAGGAACTCTACGGAAAATACTTTTGCATCCGCAGGAATCTCGATGGTCTCTTCATACAGATCATCTACGGGAGGCTCGGAAAATACAGTCTTGCAGGCTCTTGCAAACACCTCATCCGAAATATTCTCCACATCATAGCGGATAAACTCACGAACCTTTGCCACATCGATACCCAGATAATTTTTCAGTTCGTCGTGCAGCTCTTTTGCCTTGACGGCATAAGGTTCCTTTTTCTCTACATAGATACGTCTTACGTTGCTCATGTCTCTCCTCCGAAATTTTATACTATGCGACACTATTCAGAACCCCATTCGCAAAACCACATCTTGCGATGCTTACTTTTTGCTCATGTGGTTATCTCACCATATAAATATCATCAGATGCCCTTACAATGCGAGCCTTTGACGTACATATGATTATATTTACATGGTTCTGAATAGTATCATACAACATACTATATTTTCCCACAATAGCAGAAAACAACAAATTTAGATAGATTTTACCTGCCTTTTTGAACGGTTCGTCATTCATGCAGTCTGTGGATCAGCCGGTAAGCGATGTCCTTCTCGCAGATCAGGGCCTCCGTGTGGGCGAAAAATACGATGCCGTCCGTGGGGGCCAGAATCTTCTCCCTCACCGTTCCATCGTAAGGGTCTATAATTTCTGCCATCTCATTTCCATAGCGCACATCGTCTCCCGCATGTACTTTTCCCCGGAAAATTCCCGCCCGGTTCGCAGGTACATCACTCAGATCCTTTTCATATATAACATGACTGATATAGCCTGAATGACTCTCGTACCGGATCAGCCCCATACGTTTCAGGAAACGTAAGACCGCTGCCACCGCCTGTCTTGCACTCACCTCATCGATCTGGGTATTCTGATTCGTGTATACCGAAAAGGCGGCCGTCATCTCATCCTGCCAGTTATAATTCAGTGTCTTGGTATCGATGGGTACCGGCTTGCGCACCACCACATAAGGAAGTCCGAACAGATTCGCCAACGACGTATTCTGATAGCCTGTCTCCATCATACGTACATGGGGCACGAATTCTCCCGGTCTGTAAAAGGACGTAAACTGGATCCCATAAACGTAGTCCCGGATCTCCGTAAGCAACGCATTGGTCAGACGGTCCGCCGGCTCCCCGTAATCATTTCCCGGAAAACTCCGATTGATATCCGCTTCCTTGACACCGAAAAAGCGGCGGCTGATATTCACGGAATAGGCATTGATGGTAGGAATCACCAGAATCTGTTTGCCGGCACTGATACAGCCGTTGTTTTCCAGTTCCCGCAGTGTCTTCACCAGTTGGGAACAGATATACATCTGCTGGATCTCATTGCCTCTGGCTGCGCCAACGATGCAGGCAGACTTCTCGCCCTTGCCGAACTGAAAGCCCTTGATGCGCATATCTTCTCTGTAGGTCGAATGTATGGTATAAATATCTCTCTCAAACATAATCTTTTCACTCCGTCAGGATCCGCGCCAGCAGATCTCCTTCATAGACCACCGGATAAGCTCTCAGGGTAAACAACAGCCCTCCTTTTGCGGTACGGATCTGCTGCTTCACCGTCCCTTCAAATGGATCCACCACTTCCCCGATCAGATCTCCTTTTTTCACATAGTGGTTGTGCTCGATCAGCGGCAGGAACACACCGTCTGACTTGCTGCGGATAAACTCCACCTCACCGTCACTGGATATCGCAGGCTCCTGCACCTTTGGCTCAGGGCCTGTCCAGATCCCCATTTCACTCATGATGTGGAAAATACCGTCCACGATCTGATTACCGAAGGATCTGTGGATGTCATGCCCCTGCCCCATCTCCAGCACCAGTGTGGGAACTCCCAGCAGATTCATGGAATGGGCCAGCGTCGATTCATGCACCGTGGCAGTGGCATTCATCCAGATCATGTCGGCATTGGTCATTTTCGCATAGGGAAGCAGTGCCTCCGCAAAATCTTCACTGAGTCGTACCTGTGGGATCTCACGCACAAAAATATCACTGGCGTGCAGATCGATACAAATATCGGATCCGATCAGGGAATCCACCACAGTTGCCGTGATCCGCTCCATCATATCCCCCGATGCGTCTCCCGGAAACATACGGTTCATATCCATATCCAGTCTCGGCACCGTCCGGCTGGCCATGTCGATTCCCAGCGGATTCAATGCCGGATAGATATCTACGATTCCTTTCAAATACTCCGGATGCTCTTTTACTCTTCGCGCCGTCTCATAACAGATGTACTGTCCCTCCAGTTCATCCCCGTGGATGCCGGACACCAGACTGATTCTGGATAAATTCCGTTCTTCTCCCTCCGGACGGATCCGGTTCCTGCGGATTGCCAGATGTCCTCCCGCCGGAAGTTCCATGCTGATGATCGTTTCTGTCATACTTACCTTTTCCCTCTCTTTATCTCTTTGCAGCTTTTCTACACAGAAAATGCTTCAGGAAACTTTCCCTGAAGCATCATCACCCGTTATCTTATTAATCTTCTACACCCAATCCGCGCAACAGATACAGGATCTCACGATCCACCGCTTCCGCCGTCACGCCGATGGTCTGGGCCGAAATCTTCAGTCCTTCCAGCACAAACATAATATTTCTCGCAGTTCCCTCACAGTCCTCGCAGATAAACTCTCCGTTATCCACACCTGCCTCGATCAGTTTTTCAATGATCTTCACTGCGGAATCAAACTGCTTTTTTAAAATATTGTCTCTCTTGGGCAGTTCGTTTTCAAAATAGAATTCATAGGTAGCCTGCGTCAGTGTATTTTTCTTGCGCAGAAGCTCTTTCTTCTGCTCCTTTAAAAACAGAAGCAGGATATCCGCTGCGGTAGCATCCTCCGTAATACTGTCGGAAAATACGTCATCCGCCTCCTCACTCTCCATGCGCAGCACTTCCATGAAGATCTGACTGGTATTCTCAAAATATAAATAGAGTCCGCCACGGCTGATGTCGCAGGCCTCTACAATATCTTTCATCGTTACTTTTTTGAAGCCCTTCTCCACAAATACTTCTCTGGCTTTCTCTACGATATATCGCTTTTTCTGTACTGATTTTTCTCCCATGGATCTATCCTGCCTTTCCCCACTCAAAGCTTTCCGTTCGCCGGTGTCTTATCCCAGAATTCAATGATCTCCTGCATCTGTTTCAGTACCAGATAAAAGATCTGCTCCGATACCGCCTCGCTCCACAGATTTCCCTTTGTTCTGCCGCCTAAGACATATTTTGACAGGATTCCTCTGAGGATATCCCATTCCTTCCATCCTGCTTTCTGAATAATATCCCGCTCCTCCTGATGAGTGCGGATCCGGTGTCTTGTGTATACATAGGCATAGTTGCGATCCATCAGGGGACTTTTCGTCGCTTCCCTGACGAAATTCAGGAGAGTCCCGTCATATACCGGAAAAGACACGGAATTCACTCCGATATCCTGTCCGCTGTAGATAGAGCTGGCTCTCTTGCCGGCGCTCTGCTCCAGCCAGGGCAGGTAGGGAAGTAACGGCCTCACTGCCTGCTTATATGATTCCAGCAACTGCTCTCTGTATTCACTGCTCTGTTCCATAACCCCAATATACCTTTCCATGTACCGTTTTCTACCGAAAACATCGCTTTTTTCGTCTGTCAATGTAAAAGTGACACATATGTAGTTTTATTTTATCACATTTCTATCAAAAGTACAGTAGAAAATTGTTGGTATTATGGTGTATAATGTGTATTAAATATTTGTATGATAAGACGAGGTATTGGAATGGCTGGAATCGTATTGGAGAAGGGGAAAACTATATATAGCTATGGGCAGCCCATGACTGCATTGCATCTGATTACCAACGGTAAAGTAGATGTATCATATCCCGGCGGCTCTTATACTCTGGGAAAGGGAGACGTGATCAGTATCTGTGAGATCTGCTCCGAGATCCATCTGCTGGGCTATACCACGTTGGAGGATACAACGATCCTGACGTATCCCCTGACCAGTCTGGATTCCCTGAATGATATTCTACAGAAGCACCCGGACGTAGCACGTCTGTTCTGTCTGTCCTGTTTCCGTCAGATCAATATTCTGCTGAACCGCAGTTCCATTTCGGAATTGAACTGCAGTGAGCTGTATCGTACTCTGACAGATGATATTGCCACCTACAATACACTGTGTAGCCGTTACCGTCTGCAGGCGAGATCCCTGGAACATTTCGATGAGCTGAATGCTTTTCTTGGGGATGATTCACCGGACATCTGGCTGAACGGCTATTACATGGGCTTAAGCAGGATCCTGGCTTCGGACAATTACCGGATCCTGGTACAGGAGTCGGATCTGTCCCTTGGTATGCTGCGTAAGGGAAGTCTGGACTTCCGCCGTACTTACCAGAGCCTGGAGGAACAGTTCCACTATCTGCAGCAGGTCGGTTCCTTCTATTTCCGGGAATCCGGCAACGATCTTTTTGATTTTTATACTTCTTTGTTCTATAAACTGGGACAGGATAATGAAGACAGCAAGGCGGTCTACGACCGCATTCATCGTATGCTTTCTAAGGCCGGCGATCTGTCCTTCATCGATCAGGAACTGTTTGCCTCCAGATCCCAGACCTTCCAGAGCAGCCTGAATCTCATGGAATCCAAGGATTCCGCTGAGGCAGGTTCTTCCGGAGATTCCGAGATCCTTGGCAAGCTTGCCGGATCGCTGAACACTATTCTGGATTACGCCGGTTCGGATCTGGATACCGTGACCAGCTTCCGTCAGCATGTCCACGCTTACAAGCTGCTGTCCGACCGGGCTTCCCAGGATCAGGATGTCGCTCTTTTACGCAGACAGCTGACCGAAGAATTTTATCTGCTCTACTCCCTCCTGTTCACCCAGACGCTGGAACAGCCGAACATTCCCATGCCGGTCAAAATGTTTCTGTATTTCGGTTATGTGGATGAGGAGCTGGCCGGTCTGAAAAATGCAGTCACCCTGTACCGCATGGCAGAAGCCATGTCGGATCACAGCGATATCGGTGTCTATACCTTTTATGACTGGCTGATGGCCATCTTCCGCGGGAAGAAATCTCCCAGCCGGAACGAATTTGACCAGGATTATTCCGATTATATTCACAAACAAAAGGTCGGTGGCAATATTACGGATGCAGAGCTCAAGGCATTGGAGAACAATCCCATGGCCAAGGTCAATTACGAGCTCCGGAATATGTTCCCTCAGGTCAACAAGATCACCTTCGGACGGATCACTACTTTCTGTCCGCTGTTCTGCGCAGATGATGTGCTGAAGGATCTGGAAAGCTCCTATGTCACCGTTTCCCGTGTCTCCCAGATTCTCGAGGAGATCCGCCGGGTAGATTACACGGCATTCTATAGAGAAAGTCTGGATATGGAGCACATAGATGTCATGGGTAAGGAGACAATTCATCTGGAATATCTGCCGGACATCATCCTGATGCCCAACGTCGGTATCCGCGGTGTCATGTGGCAGGAAATTGAGGGCAAGCGCCGTAACAGCCCCGGTCGTATGGTCTTCTCCATTTTCCATCTGGAGGATCTGAAGACGACCTTCACCCACCTGACCGGTGAATTCCGTTGGGAGCTGTGCAAGAGAGTCCAGGGTAACCGCTGGAACGATGTCTCCATCAGTTCCCTGACCAGTGAATATTTCGATTATATCCAGTTCTACCGCAAGAACCATGATCTGAGTACAGAGGCCAAGGAAAAGGTAAAATCCAGCCTGCAGCGTGCCAAGAACAGTTTCAAGGAAATGTTCGTAAGGGATTATATGATCTGGGTGCTCTTCGAAGGTGCCGGATCCCCGAGACTGAACAAAGTAGCCCGTCAGATCATGTTCACCTACTGCCCGTTCCCGGAGGATATTTGCAATACGCTGGCTCAGAACCCGTTGTATGCCGATCTTCTGGAACGCCGTAAGATCAAGATAGCCCAAGGCTTACATCATCTGGATGTTCTGACCCGAAAGCTGCAAAACGGTAATATTCCGGTTCCCGAGACCGTGGCACAGGAACGCTATTATTTATGTGGCAGCAAAAAAGCATAGCACATACATATAGCAAAAAGATTCACTCTCCACCCGGGGAATGAATCTTTTTGTTATGTTGTCTTATTTGCTTTCAGATACCTTATGCGTTTGCCAGCTGTTTGCCAAGTTCTCTACACTCTGACAGGCCATCCCCGTCCGGTGTCTCATGGCAGATCAGGCCCTCACCGTTCAACACAGTAGCTCCTGCTGCTTCCATACGGGTGGTCCAGTCTCTCATCCACTCACCGTCTCCCCAGCCATAGGAACCGAACAGTGCGATCTTTTTGCCGGAAGCAAAGCCTTCCACATCACATACAAAAGGCTCCATCTCGGATTCCTCCAGGACTTCCGCTCCCATCGCGGGACAGCCCAGTGCAAACTTGGGAGCAGCCTTTAGTTCGTCAAGGTTGGCGCCGGTCACAAATACTACCTCCGCTTCCTTCCCGGCTTCCCGGATACCCTCTCCGATGGCCTCTGCCATAGCCTGGGTGTTACCACCCTGTGTCCAGAATACTACATAAATCTTATCCATTTATTTTTCCTTCCCTTCCGCACCTTTCCGTGCCTGTTTCTATGCTGCGGTACATCCGCAGATATCTATGATTTCTGTCATCTTTAATCCATAATGCAACAGCTGGATCAAATTTTCCCTGGCATATTCATATTTTTCAAAAAGTCTCTGTTTTCCTTCTTTATCCGCATATACTTTCCAATAACCGGTGCAGAGGCTGTTCTTCCCCTGATGTCTGATAAATCCTTCCACATCCTCCGGGGGATATCCTAACAGCAATCCCAGTTCGTGGGGGAACGGCTTCCCTCTCTCTGCATAGGTTTCATAACGATCGCAAAATACCGGCAAAATATCCTCCAGTCGATCGGATTCGTACCCTGCCTCCCGCAGCAGTTTCTGTACCTGCGGCATTTTCAGATACTTTTCCAGCCGGTCTTCCCGATACAACAGTATTACCATTTTCTCCTCTGTCTCCAACAAGGGATACAGGGAAAGCACACTGCTTTCAACGATCCTTCCCACCTGTGTAAAGCCTTCCGGGGAAATCGTCAGCAGATTGGAAATCTTAAGTCCCGTGATCAACGGTGCACACTGCAAAGCCAACTGTAGTTCCACATCGTCTGCTTCCATTTCACACAGGATCTCCCACGTTTCCTGACTCAATCAGCGCTTCACCTCCTGCCATCCAAAAGTCATTGAGTTAGTCGTAGCTAACCTATATAAATAATATAGAAAAAAGCAGTTCCCGTCAAGGGAACTGCCTGATAGAAATTCTCAACATATAAACTTTCAAAATAGCTTTGGAGATTTCCATTCTCAGATCTTTCTGCGGTCCAGCCCTGTACTGCGATAGTATTCTGCCTTGTCCTGATACATCCGTCTCTCGGACTCCGTCAGTAGATGATCCTTTCCCACGGCTTCCAGAGTGTTCACCGCTGCTCCTACTGCCATGGAGACATCATGAGCTGCCAGCTCTGTTTTTAATTCCTCCACCTTTTGATAGAATTCCTTTTCAGAAATTCCGGTGCACAGGACCACCAGTTCATCTCCGCCGATACGGAACATTCCATTTCCTTCAAATACACGTTTCAGGCAGTCACAGCACCTGCGGATCAGGCGGTCTCCGGCGGAATGTCCTTCACTGTCATTGATCCGTTTTAATCCTGTAATATCACAGTATACCACGCCGATGGGCTCGGTATGGTCCACCTGCTCAATGTACCTCTCCATAGCATAACGGTTCCCCAATGTCGTCAGCGGATCCGAATAGCTCATCACTTCCAGCTCCCGTACCAGATTTCTCTGCTTCAGGGACGATACGATAAAGTGTCCCATGATCTGCAGCATCTCCGACACAAATTCAAAATATCTGGTCGAAGGATTGTCTACTCCGTAGAAGCCGATTACTTTCCCATCATCATAAAGCGGAACCACCACCAGGGAATGAATATTCTGTCTTACCAGAACTTCATACATCTGCGGATCCACATCTTTCATTTCTTCCAGATTCTCTGTGACAATACTCTGATTCTCATCAAACTTCCGATACCATTCCGCACAGATCTCCGGCGGTAGATCCTGAAGGGTATCCTTTTCCGGTGCGACTCCCTTGGCTACCCATTCGTATGTATTGTGGTCATGATCGTGGTCATCCTTTTCAAAAATATAGGCCCGTCCCGCTTCCAGATTCTTTCCGACAAATTCCAGCAGCACCTGCAATGTCTGATCCATGCTCTCCTGCCGCTGTGCCACACGGATGGCTTCATTCAACGCAGCCTCCATATTACGGTAATCTTCGGATTTGTGCCCTCTCTCATTCAGATTGCCGCAATCTATGGCGATTTCCATACGGTATTTTCTCCCGTCTTCTTCTACCAGTGTGTCCTTGATATGAAGTTCTCTTCGCAGCAGCGGATTGTAATATTCCCATTCCTTAAAAAAACCCGGCTTTAACTGTTCATTATTACACATGCCACAGGGCAGAGAATTTCCCTGCAATATCTCATAACACTTTAACCCGATGATCTCTTCAAGACTTTGAAATCCATAGCTCTTCAGAGTCTTCTTGTTCATATATATCAATTCATGAGTCTCTGCATCTGCCACATATACATATTCACCCAGATTCTCGAAAAATTCCCATATTTTACTCATATACACCAACCTGTTTCCGTATTCTTCCCCTCATTATAACTAATCAGTATACACTTGCAAACGCTTTACGGCAAGCCTGTTCTCTCAAAAATGTCTGTAATAATCTCACATCATCCGTGATCACACCGTCCGCCCCACAGTTTACGATCCGAAGCATGGCACCGGAAGTATTGGCTGTCCACCCGTATACCGACTTTCCGCAGTAATGAATGGCATCTACCATATCCACTGTAAGATTTCTCCCCTCGATGCTATAGCTGTCGGCATAGTCCAGCTCATAATCCTCTTCTTCCAGATCATGGGCAATAAAAACTGTTGAAATCCCCGGTTCCAGCTCCTTCATTTTCTGCAGGATTCCCTTGTTCATGGAGCCTATAATACACTCATCCACCATATCATAATCCTGCAGCAGAGTCAGCACGCTTTCCTCCAGTGCATCCTCCTGTCCGGTATATTTCAGTTCGATCATCAGAGTGATCCTGCCTCTGGCACAGGTAAGCATTTCTTCCAGTGTCGGGATCTCTTCTCCCCGGTATGCTGCTGAAAAACCGCTGCCCACTTCCAGGGTTTTGAGAGCATCTGCCTCCACATCCCATACGCAGATATCCTCTCCTGTGGTCCGTTTAAAATTACTGTCATGCATAACGATCAGGGTTCCGTCCGACAACTGCTGCACATCAATCTCTGCAATAGGCACTCCATCCCGGATGGCCTGTTCCAGGGCCGCCACCGTGTTCTCCGGAGCTACTTTTGCCCCCGCCCGATGCGCTACCACGATCACAGGAGCGTCTTTACCTGCGGCCTGTACCTGCGGCAATACACCATATGTCAGAAAATAGAGGCAGAGAAGCATAACAATCGCTGTTTTTCTGATAATTTTCATCACATTGCCCTCCCATGAAAGTTATTTGTCAATTTTATTGTAACTATTGACTATAAACTCCATACAAGGAAAATGTTAACTTTTTGTAAATATTCAGAGCCACGTAAATATAACCGGAGGAACGTCGAATGCTTGCATTCGTAAGATCCTCTGGCTATATTTATGTGGCGAAGTAACCACATGAGCAAAAGGAAAGCATCGGAGATGCGATTTTGCGAATGGGGTTCTGAATATTACGACTATCCAGAGCCATGTAGCTTCAGGCAGGGTATTCGGCAGATGCTTGCATACGCAAGAATATCTGCCTGAAGTTATAGGGCGAATTATCGTTCTGAATCGTCGGTAAGCCCGGATAAGCGTACTCACTTCCGTAACATCACTACCAGCTCATGAGCCAGCAGTGGAAATGCTGCCAATACATTCAATAGCAGCCATTCCTGTCCGGACAGATGGGAGGTTCCGAACGCTCCGATGAGAAACGGTACTTCCGTTACCGCAAACTGCAGCGCAAATCCAATAACACAGGCCAACACCATCAGCGGATTATCCCAGGGTCTCATGGCAAATACGGACTTCTGCATATCCCGCATTCCTACTGCATGATACAGCTGGCACATTCCCAGTACTGTAAAAGCATAGGTCTGGGATCGGGCAAGTATTTTTTCCCGGGACAGTAATTCACGAAGTCCCTCCACCCAGTCAGACAGATTCCAGGACAGTTCTCCCCTGCCTGCCATGATCCCACAGGGCAATACCAGAAATGCCGCCAGACCGATACCGGTGATCAGCGCTCCATAGAGTAAGGTACAGGCCATTCCGCCCCGGGCGAACAGACTCTCCGCTGCTTTTCTTGGAGGACAGCGCATCAGGCTTTTTCCGTCATTTTTATCCACTCCCAGTGCCAACGCCGGAAGGGAATCCGTGATCAGATTGATCCACAGTATATGACTGGATTTTAGAGGGGAAGCCAGCCCCAGAGCCACTGCTACGAACATGGTCATCAGTTCCCCGAGATTGGAGGACAGTAAAAATATCACCGACTTGCGGATGTTTTCATAGACGCCTCTGCCTTCCTCGATTGCCTTTTCAATCGTTGCAAAATTATCATCCGTCAATATCATGTCCGCCGCCTGTTTAGCCACATCCACGCCGGTTCCCATGGCTACACCGATATCTGCTGCTTTCAGAGAAGGAGCATCGTTCACACCATCCCCTGTCATGGCCACAATCTCCCCATTCTGCTGCAGCCCCTTCACGATCCGTACCTTCTGGGCCGGAGTCACTCTGGCATAAACCCTGATATTCCTGATCCTCCTGGCAAAAGAAGCATCATCCAGATGATTCAGTTCTTCCCCTGTAATACACTGACTGCGATGCCCTGCAATCCCCAGCTGTCTGGCAATGGCATAGGCGGTATCCACATGATCCCCGGTGATCATTACTGTAGATACACCTGCACGGCGGAAAATCTCCACCGCTTCCTCCGCCTCCGGTCTGGCAGGATCACGCATCCCCACGATTCCCAGGAATGTCATACCTTCTTCCCCACACCCGGGAGTGTTTCCGCTCTGTGCTGCCGCCAGTGTCCGAAGCGCCAGGGAATTCATGAGTTCTACAACCTCACTGATCCTTTTTCTCTGTCCGGCTGTCATTGGCACACTTCTTCCGTCCTGTAAAATATGGGTGCAGTGCTGTACGATCACATCCGGTGCCCCCTTCGTATAGGCAATGCTTCCCTTATGCCCTCCGTTTTTCGGGATTCTGTGATAGGTCGTCATCATCTTCCGGTCCGAATCGAAAGGCTTTTCATCATAGCGGGGGTACTGCTTCTCCAGACGTTCTCTATGCATCCCCATCTTCTCTCCGAAGTCTAAGAGCGCCAGTTCCGTTGGATCTCCGATCCGTTGCTCTCCCTGCAGGGAAGCATCATTGCACAACAGTATTCCCCGGAGCATCTCCTGTACGCATCGGGATTCTCCCCTTCCATTGCTGCCGGCAGCATCCTCCAGCACATCATACCACCAGCATTTTTCCACCGTGAGCCGGTTCTGGGTCAGTGTGCCGGTCTTATCCGAGCAGACCACGCTGACCGCTCCCAGAGTCTCAACGGAAGGCAGTCTGCGGATGATCGTATGTACTTTGACCATTCTGGTCACTGACAATGCCAGACAGATCGTCACCACTGCCGGCAGACCTTCCGGCACCGCAGCCACCGCCAGGGAAATCGCCACCAGCAGCATTTCCGGAATATTTCTGTGTTGAAATACCGCCAGCAGAAACAATGCCGCACATACTCCCAGCGATAAAATACTCAGAAGCTTTCCCATATCCCCCAGACGTTTCTGTAACGGTGTCATTTCCTCTTCCGCATCTGTGATCATGGAGGCGATCCTGCCGATCTCCGTGGCCATGCCCGTAGCTGTCACGATTCCTTCTCCGTGGCCATGGGTCACCACAGTAGACATATATACCATATTGACCCGTTCAGCCAATGGAATCTCGTGTCTGCAGTCTGCCAGAAACAGCGCATCTTTTTCCACAGGTACCGATTCTCCGGTCAGGGCAGATTCCTCTACCTGCAGATTGGAGCTTCTGGTCAGCCGTATATCCGCAGGTACCTGTGCCCCTGCCTCCAGGTCTACCAGATCGCCCGTCACCAGTTCCGCCGCCGGAATCTCCTGACGGATACCTTCCCTGATCACAATGGTCTGTGGACTGGTCAGCTTTTTCAACGCTTCCAGTGCCTTTCGGGCTTTTCCCTCCTGCAGCATGCCCACCAGGGCATTGACCACTACCACAGTGCCGATGATCACGGCATCACTGAGCTCCCCCAGAAAGACGGATACCACAGCTGCGATCAATAATATGTAGATCAGCGGGTCCTTTAACTGCTCCAGAAAAAGCTGTATTTTCGTCTTTTTTCTGGCAGCTTTCATTTCATTTCTGCCATTTTGCTGTAAACGACGAAAGGCCTCACCATCGGTAAGGCCCTTCACTGCGTCACTTTTCAGTTCATTTACGGTTTCCTGTATATTCTGTTTTTCGAACACGGCTGCCTCCAATGCTTGTTTCTATTAAGCATTGTATGTCATATCTTCAGAATTCATTACACCGAATCATCGTACATTTTGATCTCTTAACTGGAATGCTGCGGTCAGCTCGTTCATGTTGGTGGCCTGCGCAGACAATTCCTCACTGGTGGCAGAAGTTTCTTCTGCGGTCGCAGAGTTGTTCTGCACCACTGTGGATATCTGTTCAATGCCCTGTTCGATCTGCATCATGGCATCTGCCTGTGCCTTGGATTCTTCCATGGCTTTCTTGGACTCGTTGGCCAGATCCTCAATGCCTTCCACGACCTTCTGCAATGCTTCGGCTGTCTTGTCCGTGATCTGGTTGCCATGCTCAATCTCCTGCAGGGAAGTCTCAATCAATTCTCTGGTATGTACCGCAGACTGTGCACTGTCATCTGCCAGCTTACGGATCTGATCCGCAACCACTGCAAAGCCTCTTCCGGCCTCTCCTGCTCTGGCTGCCTCAATGGCTGCATTCAGGGACAACAGATTCGTCTGGGATGCGATATCCTCAATCTCACCAATAATATCGCTGATCTGCCTGGAAGTATCGTTGATACGCTGCATGGCATCTGTCAGACCCTTCATTTCCTCTCCGCTGTCCTTCGCCTGCTGCTGGTAATCCATAGCCTTCTGGTAAGAACCTCCCAGTGCCTTGGCATTCTTCTCCACGATCTCGGTTACATTCGTGATGGTAGCCTGCAGTTCCTCTACGGAACCGGCCTGGTCGGTAGCACCTTCCGCAAGTCCCTGGGCAGCATCTGCCATCTGGTTTGCCCCCAGAGATACCTGTCCCACTGCCGTCTTGATCTCATTAAGTGTCTCACTGAGCTTATGGTTCAGCTTACGGATAGATTCCAACAGTCCCTGAAAGTCTCCCACATAGGCTTCTGCGCAACCTGTAGTCAGTGCAAAATTGCCCTGTGACATCTCTCCCAACAGATAATCCGCATCGCCAATCACTTTCTGCAGGTTACCGGATAATGCGGCGGTAGCCTCTGCCAGGATCTGTGTCTCATCCTGTGTCCGGATCACTGGTGCCGGAGTATGCAGATCGCCCTCAGCCAACAGACGTAATCTCTCGGTACACTTTGCCACCGGTTCACCGATCGCCTGACCGATCTTTTTTGCCCTGCGCACACTGAAACATAAAGCTGCAGCACCTATTGCTACACCAATGACAATACATACAACGGTAGAACCAAGGAAATCTGTCAGTGGTGCATTTACTGCCACGCTCCATCCATTGGTTCCTTCTATTGGTGCATAAGCCTGTATTGTGAGGGTTCCGCCTTTCATATAAGTGCCATATCCGGTTGCTCCGGTCATCATCTTCTGCTCTACCTTTGCAATTCCCCGCAAAGATCTGTCCGTCTGAGACAGTTCAATGTTGCTCTTCTGCTCCTGGGCAATCGCAGAATCACAGTGAGCAATGGTGATACCTGTTTCTCCCAACAGATAGCACTCGGAATTCTTACTGACAGAGACTGCCGCAGCAATATCATTTAAGAACTCCGGATCCGGCACAACGAATACCACGCCGACAATATCACCATTCTTATCTCCGTCTGCATATACGGGTGCGGAAATGATAACGCTGAGCTTACCGTCTGTCTTTGCAATCACGGGATCCGATACCACGACCTCTCCCTGCATGGATCTCTTAAAATAATCACGGTCACTATAATCGGTTCCGTCATAAGCACAGATACCGTTGGAGCCGATCAGCTTGCCTCTGACCATTCCATAAGCTTCCACACGCTGGTTGATATACTGTTGCTTCTGCTCCTGGGTAAATACCGGAGAAGACAGCTGATAGCTGCATCCGAGTTCGGATACGATCGTTGTTGTCACCCGTAGTTCCTCTTTGATACGGTCTGCAGAGATCTCTGCCACCACCAGCATATCGCCTTCCAGTGTTCTCATGGTACTGGACAGATTCAGGATCACGGTAAGGATGACCAACGGAATAATCGAGAACACTACCAACCTGCTGATTGCCTTCTGCAGACGTTCCCGGATCGTCGTCATGCCGGGTGTCTGCCCCTTTGTGCCCTTCTGTGATGCTTTTGTACTCATATGTCCTCATTTCTGCGCTGCATTTTTATTATATGCTTTATTTTCCTGTACTCTGTGAAGTGACCACTTGTCCGGCAGCGCCCGGATATTCCATTCATCTCCCTCATTTGGAACAGTGATCTTCTGCAGAGATACTCAATTTTATATGTCGATTTTATTTTACCATGATTCAGGAAAATTTTCTATCTTTTGAAGCCCAAAAAGAGAGTTAATATTCCGTTAAGAATATCAACTCTCTCCTGTCATTTATCTCTCTATCCCCTCATGATAAGAAATACCCTGTTAATAGCCGAACTCCTGGGCAAAATACAACTTGCCATTGGTCTCATAGACCGCAATGCTGCAGGTGGTAAAATCGCCTGCCAGGATATTCGCTGCGTGTGTAGGAGAAGCCATCCAGGCATCTACTACACTCTGTGCGGAATCATAGCCCTTCGCCAGATTCTCGCCCCACATCAGTTCACTGTTCACTGTGTACCAGTCCTTACCGTTGGGTCTGGTATGGGAAAACTTGGAAGCTGCTTCCTGTGCTCTTACCATAGCGCAGGACTCCAGACCGTTGCTCCAGTTCAGTGCTGCCAGGCCGTTCTCTGCTCTCTTCGCGTTTACAATATCCAACGCATCGATAGCCATGGCACGAAGTTCATCTGCACGGGCCAGCTCAGCTTCACTCATACCGGCTTTTCTCACAGAACCCGCCAGTGCCACTGCCTCTTCATCGAACCAGACAGTTCCGTCATCCGTGGCAGGATCACGGCTTACAGAGGATAATTCTGTACTCTTGCCGCAGCCTGCAAGGCTCAGCACCATGATGACTGTCAGAACAAGACTCATCCATCTTTTTTTCATTTGTTCTACCTCTTCTTTCCTTGATTGTTTATAGTAAATATATGTTTATTCGTTATGATTGCTTCTTCTTAATAATAAGCCATGCTCCCAGCCCTGTCAAGGAAAGGGCAAAGCCCCGATTCCATGTATTGGAATCATCGCCGGTCCTGGGTCTTCTGGAAGCTCCCAGGACTGCTCTGTCCGCCAATGGTGTAGGATCATCGGTAATGCTTACAACCCGCTGACGTCTTACACCAAGCACCTGAGGTGTTACCGGGGTTGCCGGCTCAGACGGTGTACCGGGAGTATCCGGGGTATCGGAATCATCCGAATCGTCCGGAGTATCCGGGGGTGCGGTCGGAGTAGTGGTCGGCGTCGTGGGTGTGGTATCCGGTGTGCCTGTCGGCGTAGGCTCCGGAGTAGCACTGGGAGTCGGTTCCGGGCTGGTAGTCACGGGCGGAGTAACCTCCGGCTCTCTGGACAATTCAAACTGCATTCCGAAGCCGTATCTGGTCATCTGATAGCCGTTGTTGGCCAACACACCGTTAAGGTTAGTGGTGATCTTCACTTCTCCGTCCTTTAACAGGTCGGATACCAGAGTATCTGCATAGGAACCTTCCTGTCCGTTTTTCAGCATCCGGTCATACAGACCTTCACCGTCAAAAGTATATACATTATGATATGTCGTGTAATATAAAGCATCTGCTACTGCAGAACAGCTCTCCGCTACTGTGGTATCGGCGGTTCCGTTGGTCAGGATTGCCAGTTCCTCTGCCGTAAGTTCTGAAAAGCCGTAGACCTTATTTCCTTCTTCTCTGGAAGTATTGTTGAACCAGTCTAAGTAATACTGTGCCAGGCAGCTCTGCGTAACCTCTTCCGGCTTCATTTCTTCGCTGCCATATCCTTTTTTCAAAAGAGCCTCTCCGACAATCGCATCCGTAACCTTACCTGCGGTGATTCCGAGATCCCGTAACGGAGCATTTAAAATACGGCGGGGCAATGTACAGAACGCTCCCACTTCACCGATCTCATAACCTTCAAAACCACTGGACAGAACCGTTACTTTCTCTCCTGCCTTAGGCGCTGCCGGGATCGTACCGATCGTGGCCTTTGCAGGATCATACTGATACTCCTTATTACTCTCATTTACCAGCTTTATGTTGTAGTACAGGGTATCTCCGGGCTCTGCCGCATTTCCTCCTGCCACGGTACCGTTCAGATAACCGATGGCATCGGACAGATTGATTCTTACCTTGTCCGGGGCATTGCTGTGGATCGTAATGGTGATCGTTGCATCATAGGTCACCCTGCCGGTGCCGCTTTCCCAATGCTGTTCCAGTTCCGGAGTTGTAGTAATGGTAATACCTTCGGAAATATAATGGAACACTGCGCCGTTCTCATTCTGTTCAAAAGTTACCGTTCCCGTGGGATATTCATAATAATCTACTGCGGATACCCCGGGAATCCTGTAATCGTATCCGTCATAATTGATCCAGGTCTCTGTGGGTGTGGTCACATACCATACCGTGGCAATGGTGACTCCACTGAAGGACCGACCGGTGGTGAGCAACTGATCCATAAAACTTTCCGTTACATTTTCACCATACAAGACGCCGTTGTTGTCATTCACATACTGTTTTACATCCTCAAGGGTTTTTCCGCAGTTTTCTTTATAATAGGAAGTGCCTTCGCTGTCTCCACCGTAATAAACATAGTGTAACAAATCTGCGGGCTTGCAGTCAGAATATTTGTTTACATCTAATGCTACGAATCCAACGCACTGCCAGCTTGCTCCGTTACTTCCGGTTAACTTTCCTTCGGCATCTACCCCTGTATTATCCACAGAAAGATATTTAAAGGTTTCAGCATCATCCAAAGTCATCTTATGACCTGCAAACAATGAAAAATCTCCGTTTGCCGGCTTGTAATTATTGGGCCATACGTTGGGGCTGGCTACCTGTCCTCCCACATATTTTGCCATGGTGCCTCCAGCAAGAATCACCGTTTTGATGGTGGGATAGGTTTTCTCTTTTACAGCAACAACGCTGTCGTTTCCGCTTACACTTGCCATTTCAACAACATCGTTCTGCTCATTCTGCGTTGCTTCTTCCGCCTGTACCGTAAATCCGGTGTTGGAGATGCTGCCGATCATCAGTGCCGCTACCAGAGTTTTTGCCAGTTTGGTCTGTATTACGTTTTTTAACTTCATTTCTGTTTCCCCTCAAAACCAGTATTTCTGTTTTTATTACTTCTTTTTACTCTCCTAATAAGGAAGACTGCGCCAAATGGAAAAAAGGACCAGAATTTGAAAAATTTTTCAAGATTCTGATCCTTTTATACTTTTACAGCTAAGATCGGCTGTCGTTCCGTTCCTGTTTAATGTTCTTTTCGCTTAAGAACAAGCCATGCTCCCAGACTCGTCAGGGAAAAGGCAAAGCCCAGATTCCAGGCATCGGAGTCATCGCTGGTCTGCGGTCGTCTGGATGCTCCGAGGACTGCTCTGTCCGCCAAGGGAACTGTCTCATCCTCGATGGTCACCATTCTGCGGCGTCTTGCACCAAGTACCTGCGGGGTATCCGGGATTCCACCGGCCGGTGTGCCGGGATCTGCCGGGGTACCGGGATCATTCGGGGTGCCGGGATCATCTGGTGTATCATCCGGAGTATCGGGTTCATCCGGGGTGTCAGGTGTTGCGGTTGGTGTTGCTGTTGGTGTAGGTTCCTCGGTTACTACCGGTACCGTCGGTGTCGGCGTAGGCTCCTCGGTTACCACCGGTACCGTCGGCGTAGGCGTAGGTTCTTCGGTTACCACCGGTACCGTCGGCGTAGGCGTAGGCTCCTCGGTTACCACCGGTACCGTCGGCGTAGGCGTAGGCTCCTCGGTTACCACCGGTACCGTCGGTGTCGGCGTAGGCTCCTCGGTTACCACCGGTACCGTCGGTGTCGGCGTAGGC
>NZ_JAOQJO010000015.1:0-119641 GCF_025567015.1 Waltera acetigignens
CAAGAAGTAATCAACTGCCTTTTTTAGAAAAAGTAGAAAAACTGCGCCACAGCCTTGGCAGGCCATCGCGCAGCGATTTTGTTCACTTTCAGTTTTATAAGTCGACTTATATTTACAATACAGTTAGTTTATATGTCCCAAACAATTAGAATGGCATTTAAGGAGATGGAAAAATGAATTTTACCGATGAGAAAGATTACATCATGCGAATGATAAAAGAAATGGTTAGAGTATTATTTTCATTAGCCTTTGGGAAAGAGTATGTTTCTGTTGAACTTGAAAAAGAAAACAAGTATGAAGTATCGGGAAAAAATTTCTTGATATGATTGATTTAGGAAAAATTAACGAAGCAGAGAACATACTTTTAGATAGCATTGACTATACAAACAATAACGAGGTAATAGAGGTGGCTCTTTTTTATCAGTACCTTAGTGAAAAAGATAATAAGTTTTTGGAAAACAACAATTATACAAAAGAAGAAGTGCTTTCTGGTTTCAAACAATTACTTATGAAGTCGGGATATAGCGATTTGCTTTATTTGCTCAAATGATGAGTAATATTATAAAAATTCACCTTTTTAAAAACGCCCGTATCGGCATTACTGCTGATACGGGCGTAGCCTTTTTCTGCCAGAGGGAAGATTACAAATTTGAGGTCAGATACTATCCTCTCTGAGAATCAGATTGTTCTCGACAGTAATGCTGAAATCGGAGAATAATGATGAGCCTTTGAGAATTGCAAAGGAGCAAGTATCTACGTTTGCACACATTGGTAAATGATTTATTTTTATATCCAATTTTGTACCACGAGAATTAAGCAAACCTTTACACAGGTTTTGCTCTAATTCATTTTTGGGTACACGAAAAGAAATCATCACTTTTCCGGTGTCTAACAGACAGATTTGTGCTTTAAATTCAATTCCTTTGTATTCAAACTCCACATCTGTAAAATGAGGTGGCTTTTCCTCGATAATAAGTACAGACATAATCAATAAGTCAGAGAAGATGATACATCAGGTGCGGTAAAAGAAACTCCTTTAGCATCAATCATAAAACCGCTGAGTGTTGCCGTATTGGTTCCACGCTTTGTTGTTACTCCCATGATGTTGCCAGAAGCACTTCCGTCAAACTCAATATCTCCAAGCAAGTAAAATCCTCCACGATTCGTGGTAACATCTCCTGCAAAAGTCATAAGTCCTTTGGTATAAGAAGTAATGCCCCAATAAATTTGTGAACGGTTAACCCAATAAATGGCTGCTGTTCCTGCATCACCGTATGCTGTTGAATAAGGAATGACTTCCGTTTCTGGATCATAAACAATAGTTTCGCCATCCTCATTGATGTAAAAGTGAACAATAGAAATCTCGGAGTTTGGATCAGGCGCAGGTGCATCATCAGGCAGCCAAGATGGTAATGTTTGCGACGGTGCTCCTTTTGTATCTGCGGCAAAGGCGGTAACACTCATGGAGAGTAGCATAACAACGGATAACAGGACACATAATGCTTTTTTCATAGATTAACTCCTTTCGTTTGGTATCAATGCCCATTGAGAGCATGGAAAATTAGTAGATAAAACCATCGGCAGCGCATAACCTAAACATCGACTATATAAGCTATGCGCTTGTCCTGCTGATTTTAAGTCGCAGCCTCCATAGTGGGCAAGAGAAATAAGCAGACCCACACAAATGCTCCCATAAAGTATTTACCGTTGCCATCGCTTATTTCACCTCCTGTTTTGTGGATTTACTTGTATAACGGACAGACACAGAAAAAGGGACAATCTTTTTCTAAATTTTTTAGACGGTGCGTTCGGTAGAAGTTGCATCAATCTTGTCTACCCCAGTTGTGACAACTACTCTGGTGCGGTATGTAATACCCATTGTGCCGGTGTAAGTTTTGGTAATGCTAACCGATCCAGTTCCATCAATCGACCATGAGGTGACGGGTGTCCAACCATTCCCAACTTTCTTTTCCAGATAGAGGGTACCTACGGATGATGTCGTCGATTTTTTTGGTGAAATGTATACCGACACAGAAATCTGCTTGCCAGAGATTGAGATAGACGGGACAACAACATTGGTGCTTTCCCATCGGGGAGTAATGGTTTGTATCGAACCTGTTTGCGACATACTCTCAGGCGCATTTGATGCCGCCGATGCGGGTACGGCATGAGCGGTCATCAGTAGAGCGGTAGTTAGTGCCAATGTGACAATTTCTTTTTTCTTCATAAATAAAATCCTCCTTGTGCATTATTGGTATCACCCATATAACGCACAAGGAGGAAAAAAGGGACAATGCTTTCGTGTTCCCATAAAACAGTATTTGCAAATGCTCCCGCAATGGGGAAGATTGGGCGCGACTTCGGTCACGCCTTTTCTTTGTTTGCGCGCCATGGGCGCGCTCTAACGGGTGTAAGTCCCGAACACGCCCAGATAGTGGGAAGTGTATAGCCGAACAGCAAGGGTGTCCACCGTGAGGTGGAATCTGAAGGAAGCTGTAAGCAAATCTCCGGTCCGACGGACAGAAATCACATATAAGGCTAGGCTACGAGAGATAAGTTGGCAAAGAACAACGAAATCTAATAACTATCACTTTTGTAGTAGCAGAGTAAATGTGGCGGATATATGGAGAGAAAGAGCGAGCACCTTAAGCGTGGAGATCTCACAGAGGTTCCATTAGCCTAGTAACAACGAACTGTGAGAAGTCAGCAGAGCCCATAGTAGTGAAGAAGTCTCTGTAATGGAGATGGAGCAAAGGGGCGAACAATCAATAAGTTTGAGTAGGTCTCGTATTGCAGAGGAGACATTCATCTGCCGTAACCAATCGGGTAAAGGGTGGTCAAATCAAGCGAGACGGAAAGGAAAGAACGCATGGACACAAGTAGTCTAATGGAGCAGATACTATCTAGCGATAACCTCAACAGGGCATATCTGCAAGTCGTACGAAATAAAGGTGCAGAGGGAGTGGACGGAGTGAAGTACACAGAACTCAAAGAACATCTTGCAAAGAACGGCGAAAACATCAAGGAACAGTTGAGGGCGAGAAAATATAAACCTCAGCCAGTACGAAGAGTGGAGATACCAAAGCCTGATGGCGGTGTCAGAAACCTGGGAGTACCAACAGTGACAGACAGATTTGTACAACAAGCCATTGCACAGGTATTAACGCCAATCTATGAGGAACAGTTCCATGACCACAGTTATGGATTCAGACCGAACAGATGTGCACAACAAGCAATTCTAACAGCACTTGAAACGATGAATGACGGTAATGAGTGGATTGTAGACATCGACTTGGAAAAGTTCTTTGACACAGTAAATCATGATAAGCTCATGACTATCATAGGCAGAACTATTAAAGATGGAGATGTTATCTCTATCGTAAGAAAGTACCTTGTCAGTGGAATCATGATTGATGATGAATATGAGGACTCTATCGTGGGAACACCCCAGGGAGGAAATCTCTCGCCGTTACTGGCAAACATCATGCTGAATGAACTCGATAAAGAAATGGAAAAGCGTGGGCTTAACTTTGTAAGATACGCGGACGACTGCATCATTATGGTCGGAAGTGAAATGTCTGCCAACAGAGTCATGAGAAATATTTCACGATTCATTGAGGAGAAACTGGGGCTTAAGGTCAACATGACCAAGAGTAAGGTAGACAGACCACAAGGACTTAAATACCTTGGATTTGGATTCTACTTTGATACAAGAGCACATCAATACAAGGCGAAACCGCATGCAAAATCAGTAGCGAAATTTAAGAAGAGAATGAAAGAGCTCACGTGCCGTAGCTGGGGCGTTAGCAACAGTTATAAAGTGATGAAACTCAATCAGCTTATCAGAGGGTGGATTAACTATTTCAAGATAGGTAGTATGAAAACACTTTGTAAAGAGATGGACGCAAGAATTCGTTGCAGACTGCGCATGTGCATTTGGAAACAATGGAAAACTCCGCAGAACCGCATAAATAACTTGATAAAACTCGGAGTAGATAAGGATACAGCAAGGATTACAGCCTATACGGGTAATCGAATAGCATATGTTTGTCAGCGAAGAGTTATGAATTTTGCAATAAATAAAGAAAGACTAACCCGTTTTGGATTAGTTTCTATGTTAGATTACTATACTGAAAGGTGTGTTACTTGTTAAATTGATTGAACCGCCGTGTACCGAACGGTACGCCAGACTGTCTAACGATTGGTATTTATGATATAATTAAGTTACAAGATATAGGAATTGGGGGCTTAATTATGGCATATATTGTTGGAATAGATAGAAATCAATCCAGAATGATTACAGCATCGTTAGATGATTTGATTGATAAAGATAATTCAGTCCGCGCAATTGATTCCTATGTTAATTCATTAGATCTACTCGAACTGGGTTTTACAGAATACAGAGGGACTAATAGAGGGCAATCGCCATATCGTCGTTCTGATTTGTTGAAACTGCATGTTTATGGCTACTTGAATAAAATTCGATCGAGCAGAGCTCTGGAAATGGAGTGTAAACGAAACATTGAACTCATGTGGCTGATCAATGCAATAACACCAGATCATGGAACTATTTCTGGGTTCGTAAAAGAAAACAGAAAAGCTTTTCATAATACGTTGCAGCAATTGACACTTCTTCTTAAAGGATGGGGCTTGATCGATGGAAAGCTGATAGCAATTGATGGCACTAAAATTCGTGCTCAAAATAGCAAGCACAATTGTATCACCCAAAGCGGTTTAGATAAAAAGATTGCTTATACTGATGAAAAAATAAATTCGTATCTTATGGCCATCGAAAAAGAGAATACGGTCGATTCTGAATATAAAGCCAAGCTGGAAACCTATCAGAAACTGAAAGAAGAATACTTATGCCAAAAGACAGAACTTGCAGAAAATGGATTAGAGCAAAAGAGCCTTACAGATCCTGATTCCCGGCGAATGAAAAATAATGGCTCTTTGGATATTTGTTACAATGTACAATCTGTAGTTGATTCAAAAAATCATTTTATCGTAGATATATCTACAACAAATGATATCAATGACCAAAATCAGCTTCATGTCATGGCTAAGAATGCGAAAGAACTCTTAGACATCGAGGAGTGTACAGTTATCGCTGATACCGGATATTATAATGCGACTGAAATTAAAAACTGTATCGATGACGGCATGACTGTATATATCAAAAAATCAAAAGCCAATAATAGTACAAAGAATAATGAATTTCGTAAAGAAAAATTCACCTACAACTCGGAAGATGATACATATATCTGCCCGGCAGGTGAGAGGTTATCTTTTTTTGAAAACACATCAAAAAATGGGTTGAGATATAAAAAATATAAGTGTGCATCCTGTTCTACATGTAAATATCAGAATAGTTGTACATCATCCAAAACCGGAAGGACGCTTCAGCGTTGGGAACATGAAAATATCCTTGCTGATGTTCGCAAATCAACATTGGAAAACAATGATGTTTATAAACAGAGACGATGCATTGTAGAGCATCCGTTTGGAACAATCAAACGCACTTTAGGATATAGCTTCTTTCTTAGACGCCAAAAAGAAAATGTCGATGCTGAAGCAGCATCCATGTTTATCGCTTATAATTTTAAGCGATTATTAAGTATGTTCTCAATTCAAGAATTGGTCAACAGATTTGAATAATCGAAAAGAAAAAAGCATCGAAAAGAACTTTAGGGCAGTCCTTCATTTAGTAGAATGAAGAAAATATGAAAATCCGTTTGTCAGACCGTAGATTTTGCTACCTCAAAATGGTTTCGTTAGACAGTCTGACGCACGGTGGTGTGAGAGGTCGGAATTTCTCATTTAGGAGAAATTCCTCCTACTCGATTGCTTCCAAATCATCCAGAGGGATATATACTCCTCTGTTAATTGTCCAATAATCCTTATAAGCGTAACCGTCCATTGTCCCAACCAACAGCTTCGTTGACTTCTTAAATCCTACTCTTTTCATTGCTTCAATTCTTTCAACTGCATAAACAGGAACTTTTGTAATTATTTCCTCGCACTCAAACAAATCAAATGTAGGTGGTACAATAAGATTCATAATTGTAAAAATTTCTTCTGAAGTTTCATATTCACTTTTCAAATCAAGTCTAAGAACACCCACATGATTAAAGTTGTCGTTTGCACTACGATGAAACACTTCAATCGTGCCGATAGCTTCATGCTTTTCTTTGTCAATAATTGTCCACCTGACAAACCATTTGGATGAATAGGAACTAAGCCAAAACTTAATAGCTTGTCTCATTCGATCTTCATTTGGATAATAGAAATTATCTCCATGACAATTATCGCTGTTGAAAAACGGTAGTGCATTTTTATCACTATACACGCTTACAAGATCCTCGGCATCATCAAGTTGCGAAAACCTCAGTAGAAATTTATCATTTTCAAAAGCTGGACAGTTTTCATATACGTCTGACATTTTATTATACCTCCTGAAATTTTGATTTGTTCAGCTAAGATGAGTATATCATTCTGTTGTTATACCAGCGGCAATTTTTATCAGTTCGTCCATATCAATAGAGCCATATATAGAAAAGAAATCGCCATCCCGCTCATAGCAAATATAATTCAAATCATCTTTCTTGAAGTAGTAGCCAATCACACCATCCTTGTCAAACGATTCAATTTCTGTATTTTCTGCGTCGGCGTAAATCCTTGTATCTGATTTACTAAGAAGAATATTAAAATAACTCGATTCGTTGATGGCATATTCATAGGCAAGCATTTCCGGCTGTTCAACCGTATTCTTCAATTCCGCCCCGTCGGGAAGATAGGTAGGCTTATAGCTCTGCAAATCGGGCTTTGTGTTTTCCCCGTCGCTTTGCAGTTCAAAGATACTGTATTTTTCAAATGTCTCGACTATCCACGCAATCACTTTTTCCCTGATCTTTGCATTAGTTACCATAGCCGTTGAGAACAACAGGGTTATGGTAATTGCTGCGACTGCAACAGCTTTGCCGAACCGTCTGAACACAATATGCGTTCGGCTCTTTCCGGTACTACTTACAGCAGCATCCTCTTTTAGCTCCGTGCGTAAATAGTCTTTCATAGCAATTTTACAGGCGCGATTGAGAGAAGCATCCGAAATCACTTGCTCCGAGCTAAGCCCCATGCTTGTAGAAAGTAGTTCACGGTAAAAGCGGAAGCGACCCTTTGCATTTTTCATTTGGAAAAACTTTTCAGTTTCTTGGGGAGATAGCCGGAAGCAGTATCTACTAAATAATAGAACAATTCCCTGATGCGGCAAGTGCAGAATCTTTTCGCTTAATTCTCGGATCTTTGCTTTCGGTAAATCTACACAGGAGTAGGCGTCATTATCGGCGGCAGAGCGAACTTCTATATCCTTTTCAAAGCTGGCATTTGCTGCTTCATGCAGCATGGTTTGCCAATTCATATCCATATCGTCACCTTTCCTCATACAGTTTTTGGAGCTTCTTGACGAGCCGCTGCCCACGTTTTTTTGCGGCATCCTCCGAAATGTTCAGCAATTCACCAATCTCTCTATATCCCATTTCCAGCGTATAGCGAAGATAGATAAAATGCCGATCATCGGGATTAAGCTGATCTATTACCTCAGTCAGCCTATGTACATCTGCATTGTGAATACATTCATCTTCAATATCGTCCGAAATATTGTCCCAGTAATCAATGTGAACACTCTGTTGTAATTGACGTAGTACGTCAATAGAAGCATTTTTCACTATGGTAACGCAGAAAGCGGTCATTTGGGGACAGGGTAAATCAGAAATTTTTTCGATGTTGTCCATGATTTTTATAAATGCAGTGGACACGACATCCTCTGCGGCTTCCTCTGACTTCACAATATTAAACGAAATGCGCTGGAAGTGGATATGATGCTCATGGAATATCCGCTCTACCAGCGCACGTTGTTCATCATTCAAAACACTAAATAGGAGTATCATCATATAAGTTTCCTCATGGATAGCCCTGCAGCCATCCATTCTAAGTGAGCAAGTAAATTTATTCTTGCACATTATGGGTATTCGTTACAGCGTCTGCTTGTTTCAAATTATACCACAAGAATGTTGCGCAGGAAAGTGGCAACCCATTAACAAGGTATGAATCAAAAATAATCAAAAATAATTTCAAAAAAGTTTGTCCCTTTTTTTGATCTTGACCGTTATATGAGTAAAAGGACACGACAGGAGGTGAAATAAGCGATGACACAGGTTACTACTCTGCATAGGATTATGCGCGGGGCTGCTTATTTCTCCTGCCCACTATGGAGGCTGCGACTTAAAATCAGCAGGATAGGCGCATAGTTTATACATGAAATATTGCTATGCGCATATTTAGGAATGGTAATTTAAAAACTACTGGAAACACTTTGCAAGACAAGTTACTCTCTTATGGAAAATCGAATTCCTCTTGGGGATTAACTATTCGAGATGTCTTAATCGACTATTGCAATGAGTATGGAGTTGCGGCAACTTCAACATACTATGTAACAAATTTCGATATTTTTGCAGAAGTTGGTCGAAACCGTCCAGTAATTGTATTCGGATATTTTCCTGATTCTCCTGGGCAAGTTCAAAGTCGTGGAAAAGTATTTCATGCAGTTACCGCTTATGGAACATCAACAAGCGGGCTTGTTACTAAACTAATTGTCCATTACGGATGGTCTGGTTACAGTCACGTCACATTAGACGGTGGTTTAGTCGGTTCAAGTACACAGTTTGTATTAAATTAAAAAAGGAAGTTAAGTATGAAGAAAGTCTTTACATTTTTTCTCGCAATGGCAATTATATTTGGAATTTCTGGTTGTGGAAAGAAAGAATATATTGTTTTTCCTTTTTCTGCATCAGATGTTGTGAAAATTGAAACGTACTATTCTAACTCAGAGGCAGACACCAAGGAAAAAACGCTAACAGAAGAAGCGGATATTGACTACCTATATACGTTTTTTTCTGAGCTGCCTGTGAAAGATGCAAATTCAGATTCTACTAACGACGGTAGTACAATAAAATTCGTGTTTGATCTTTCAGATGGGACGAATTACGAACTTGTTTACATTGGTATTGCAACAAAAAAGGGATACCTACAATCTGAAACTTCTGATTTTTATTATTTTACATCTTCTGACATCATTGGTGTTTGGGCAAACTTATCTAAGATGCGGCTTGACTTTTAACAATCCCTAATATTATAATGCGAATGGAGGTGGTTAAATGCGTATTGGTTCGGGAGTGCAGAGTGTATCTGAATTATTTGGAAAGCGACAAAACAATAGCAAAACATCTGTTAACGGAAATGAGGCATTTCCTCAGACATCAATGAAAGTGTATTTAAAGACGGATGATATGTTGTTTTCAGGCGGAAATGGAACCGGTCTTTCGTTTTATATTAAGTATGCAGAAGAGTCAACAGATGATAATCCTGTAGTGATAGCCAAAGGGATTGATGAAAATGGAAAAGAATTTGAAGAAAAGATTAATATTAACGATATTGATTTGAGAAATGCTTCTTATGTCGAAATGAGTGCTTTGGAGGCATATTATGATGTTGATAGGGGTAATAGTCTCAGCTCTTTTCCACAAGAAACTGGTCACATGGGATTAAATGAAAGATGTGACCTTATATCCAGCTTTGAAAAGGTTATTCAGGATATGAACAAATTAGGAAAGTATGATTTGCAGATGTTTTATATGCGAAATATGAATACTTATCTAAATCTGGAAAGACAGAAAAAAGCATAAAGTTGTTTATAGATTCCTGTTGGAATGAAAATTTATACGATGTTAATTTGAAAGGAGATTTTAAAATGAAGAAAGTAAAAAGTTTAAAGGCGTTGGTGTTGAGTTTGATGTTATGTTTGGCAATGGGAACAACTGCGTTTGCAAGTGAAGTATCCACTCAGGGACAGGCTGCCCCTAATGCAAATAAGGCAGTAGAAGTAAGCGATTGTGGCGATTTGGACGTAGTACCTGCTTATGATGACGCCGTTGCTCTTGCAGATACGATTCAGTATGATGCAAATAGAACCATTACAAGAAGCAATTCCAGAAGCGGTGTATTCAACGGAAATTATTATTACACCATTAATAACTCAAGCGTTACAAAGTTGTGCTTAAATGTTTATATGCCTAATGAAAGTGGAACAGATTATCTTCAGGGAACAATTACTCTTGTAGGAAATGACGGAACAAGTGCACCGGTACAAATTGCTAACTATTCAGGAGATTCATGGACACTGACATTTACAGGTGTTAAGGTAGGCGTTAGATACCATTTCCATTATGAGTTGTATTCTGTTGGGTCTTCGCAGGTAGGCTATATTGCTTCTGCTGCTTATGCACAATAATAGCTGCTTGAATATGGGATATTAAGCAAGCGCAACAGAATATTTTCATTGTATGTTGCATTTTATAGCAATCTGGCATAAAGTGCAACATACTATAATAAGAAAATTAGATTATATTGCTGCTGGAGGGATTATAAATATGGTAAATATGGTAAATACCGCTGTAAATAACAATATTTACGCAGGAAGAAAATCAGGTTCAAAATATAACCAATCAAAGGCTTTTCAACAAAAGGAAGTGTTAGAGACACCGGATGTTGCAGCAGTTAACAAATATGCAAATGTTCAAGAAATTTATGAGGCACTAAAGTGTAACGTGTCATGTAGAGGATATGAACAGGGGCAGGATGAAATTGCTGAGAAAGAAATTCAAAATGATGAACCAGAAATAAGCAATGATTCCAGTGAAAAAATGACAGTATGGTATCAGGGTGTTCCTTTGGAAGAGTGGGCATTAACTGATCCTAAATACACGGATTCAGAAACGGGAATTTCATGGTATATTAGAGATGGAAAATATCCGTATATGGTAGGTGAGGATGCAGAAAAGTTCCGAAAACTTTGTGAAGAATCCGGGGAGTTTGCGCTAAAGAAATTTGCGGAAATGACGGGATTAATACAGAAATTAGATGACAATACAGTAGCGTATGTGGGTGATAACGGAATTGCAGTTAAATCTAAAGATGGGAAAGAGATGTTTGTGGACACATCAGGCTTATCATATGATATTGTTATGGATATGTTCAGAAATTTGCCTAGAAATGGGAATTTTTTCAGCAATAAGTATTGGTCAGACAATATACAGAAAGCACAGGCTCGGAGCTGATGATACGTTATATTGCAAGAGTGTGTATGCTTGGACTCCGATAGGAGAAAGCAGATTGGTTCTGATTGACAGAAGAATCATATGATTTCATCATTAATTTGGCAGGCAATAATATTCAAATTATTGCCTGCTAAATTTTTACCAAAATTCTTCTAATACCGTTTTTAGACTAGGAAATATTGTTGAAAGCGTACTCTCAATATATTCTTTAGAGCAGAACTGTAGCTTTGAAATAGTATCAATGCTGTGTTTTTTACTTGATTTCTGAGTAATTTTTGTTCTGTTGGTCATTTTCTGCAAAAACAGGTCACTTTCTGCATAGGATATTTTCTTTTGCTTTGATTCCTGCTATTCTTAGAATATACAACAGATTGCTCTATATGGCACATTGAATACTGAGGAAAGGAGAAGTAAATATAATTATGAATATGCTTATAGAATGATCTGCATATAACGACAAAATGATATTAAAATAGGGGGTGATTTTGATGAAAGATTTTCATTTGAAGATTTTAGCTATAATAATGATAATTTTTGGCATATTTGGTTTAAGTACGCTTCCGTTTCTTTCCATTATTGTCCAATATATTGACTCAATAACTGGATTTAGTTCAGGAAATGGATATCTTACCAATAACATGGATTATCTTTTTAAAAGTCCTCTTATTTATATTGGTGGCTTTTTTGTTTTTAGTATCATTTTGGCAATTATTTATCTGGTTTATAGTTTTTTTAAAGCAAAGCGGGGGTGACTTCTAATGAAAAAAATAATTAGTATGGTTTTAAGTTTTATATTGATTTTGGGGTGCTCGACAACAGCGTTTGCTGCGGAGACTCATAACTATGACACTGAAAATTTGCCTCATGATGGAGCTGATTATTTTGAAACGGAAATTAAAGCTGATGAGGAAAATGAAGAACGCATTTCTGATTTTGTTACCGTATATGGTTATCAATATACCAAAGGTAGTTTAAAAAGTGGTGCATGGAGAAATGGCACGAGTGGTGGTAGTTCTACATCTAGCGCAAAATTATCATTGAATTACACTCAAGATACTTCTTATAATATTTCCTTTAAAGCTTCAGTTTCCGGTGGATATACAAATGGTGGAACTATAGGAAGTGAGTTGGGTGTTACACTAGGTGCATCAAAATCATATTCTTTAGGTAGCGGATACTCCGTAACTGTTCCAAAAGGATCTCATTATTTAATCAAATATCGTCCTATGTATTATACATATAAGGTCGTTGAGACAAAATATAAAGAAAGATATAATGAAGCATTAGGCGGCATGGAGAGATATGTGGTTGAAACAAAAACCTGCTATGTAGACGTATTTTCGCACTGGGATTTTACACATGTAGCTAAGTAAAGGTGTATGTTACACTAAATAAAAGCAGGGAACTATCTATATCCATGCTTCAAACTGGAGATAAAGCTCGTGGATCTGCCACGGGCTTTTCTCATGTTGTTATATACATTTTGCTGAAATTTTAAATTTCAGTGTAAAAGTAGATTGGTGTTTAGAAGGAATATGCAAAGTATTACACGAAAATGTCAAAGGATTACAGTTTCCTAAAACCCATAATAATTTCTGATATAATGCGATAAGTCAGAAAGGATGATGGGGCTATGGGGAAAAGAGAGCACATATACGAAATTATTGCAGAGAATATCAGAAAAGAACGCAGAAGGCTTGGAATTACACAGGCAGAGCTTGCAGAACGGGCAGATGTATCATTGGATACTATCAAAAGTGTTGAAAATGGCAGAAGGGCAATGAGTCTTGATACATATTTGAATATTGTTCATGCATTGGAGTCATCGCCTATGGTTTTGATGAGCCAGCAGCACCCAGAAAAACACATTGAGCGTTTTGCATTTATGATGAATCGATGTGACGAAAGAGAAATAGAATTTGCATTACATATGATTGAACAAATATTAAGAGGACAGGAAGATTATCTGAGTGAATAGACGGGTAGTTATCCTGTCCTTTGTCTATGACTCTTTTGCAAATTTTTCAGCGAGATGGTATATGATTTCTTCAATGGTGGGAGTATCATTTTCACATGGAAAGTCTGTCCAGAAGCGTTGCATTTTTGGATCAGGGCTTTTTAAAGCAATGGAAACTGCCCGCCCAATTTCCTGTTGGACTTCTTCTTTTGTGATTCCTTCTTTTTCGGCAATGATTTCCAAATATTTATCAACAGAGTATGTGTTTTTATCATTCATAGTGTTGTTGTGAATCCTTTCTGAGAAGGGTATTTGCGGTCAAATTGTCAGGTGCTTGAATTGTCCCGGTTGAATACCATAAAAGTAAAACAGATAATCCGTTCTATATTACATAATAACCTTGAGAGCTGTTTTCTATGCAGATTATGGCTATTTTCTATTCTATCATATACATACAGTATGGTGCATACACGCACCATATCATTATAGGACACTCTTGCGTAGAATACAAGGAGGAGGTCTTTGTAATGATAGTATATGACAGGTTATGGATCACACTCAAGAAGAAAAATATTAGCCAGTATGCACTAATTAAAGATTATGGAATAGATAAAGCACAGTTACAGCGATTGCGAAAGAATATGGTCGTAAAAACGGTAATCCTTAACAGATTATGTTCCATACTTGATTGTAAGATAGAGGACATCATGGAGTTTGTGCCGGATGAGGATATTAAGTAAAGAGATATTTCCAAAATGTAATGAGAGTTTGGAAATATCTCTTTTTTAATCCGCAAATATTTATATTCTTGGTATTAAGGTGTACAATATTCCACCTGAAATAGCTGGTTTAGTCACTCTTACAAAAGATTCGCTTACGGTACAATGAATACAGCTTAAGCAAATATATAAGGTGCCGGAAAAGAGTGGAAGGTGTACTACGATATTGTTAATAGTGGAGAAAGAATAAAAGAGTTGCGTGCGGCAAGAAGAATGACAAGACAGCAGCTTGCCGAGCAGATTGGATTGTCAGTGGATGCTCTGCGGAAAATTGAAGCTGGTGTAAATGGAGCAAAAATAGATACGCTGATTAGTATTGCTGAATTGTTTCATATAACGTTGGATTATCTTGTGTGTGGGTGTGAAAGAAAGGCAGAAGTCGATGATCTGCTGGTTGGTCTGAAGGAGAAGGAAGTACAGTTTATCCGGAATATGGTATTAAATGCCGTTGACAATATGAAACTTCTGACAGAATAAAAAAGTCGGATTGCATTTTTGATAATGCAGTCCGGCTTTTTTTATAAGGATTTGGAACAGGTGGGAGTGTTACTCTTAGTTCAAAAGAGTGTCGGTTACTGTAGAAGATGCGTGGTGTCAGTTATACTTTGTTCAGGTTCTGAGAAAAGAGCCGTTGAATATTGAAAACAGAATAGGACACGCATATCCCACGAGCTTATATCGCCTTGTCTATGACAGGGTGGCAGAATCCCATTTCGTGCGATGACTATCCTCAGAGCTGTAGCCGATTATGAGAAACGTAACAGCAGGAGCCTTTAAGGATAAGAGCAGAGGGTTGTGCCTACCGGGTTAGCAGCCGGAGGTAATGAGATAATAAGTGCACCTGAATTTCAGCAAAACGCATTTTCAGAGAGTGGCTACTTTCGTAAGTCCAGATGGGCAGGAAACTACGAAGTGATTGTGGCTGGCAAAGGATATGTTACCCGATACGGGGATGGTTAAGAAACCGGGAAGATAGTATTTTATCTTCCCACACAAACTGATTTGCAGTAACCAGCAGACAACAACGGGGCTTATAAGTACAGAGAGCATTGGCAGGTCAGTTTATGTGAGGAGATAAAGTGTGCACAGGATATCAAATCAAAATAAAAACAGGAATGGAGATTTTAAAATGAATAAAGCAGTTATATATTTTGGAGCAACAGGAAATGAGGCAGCGGATCAGATGGTAATGCAGGTTCTTGAGGAGTATTGCGCTGTGAATGGATATGAGGTGGTTGCAGTCATTTCGGAGAACGCAAGACCGGAGGGAATGACATTTCCTATGAAGTTTGCCTTTGTCGGTATGGCAGAAGTAGAAGATGTTGATGTGGTTGTTACTCTTATGAGTGATATGGTGGGCGATTGTGAAGAAACAATTATGGATAACATCATTATGCTCGGAGAGCACGGCATTACGGTTGAGACAGCAAACGATGATATGGCTGGATATTATCAGAAGATGGAGCAGGCAGGGAAAAAGGAAGATAACGGTATTGTTTCACTTGCTGATTTTATGGCAGTATTTTTCAAGCGTCTCAGAGCCGACAGATAGGAGGCTCTATGAGTAAGTGTTGTGTTATCTGCGTAGGCAGAAATGCCGACAGAGCCGCAGACAGGATAGAAGCATATGCGAAGAAAGCGGATTTTGAGATTGTAGAAACAATCTTTAAAGATACGAAGTCTGTGGAAAGACTTAAATTTTATATCGAAAGAGATTCCATTATCAGTATTCTGGTAAGCAGTATCTATGATGTCTCATCGGATAAAGATGTGGTGAAAGGTATCATGGAACTTGCAGCAGAGCACGGGATCAGCATTAACGACGAGAGCAGGGGCTATGAACCTGCTCTCATCTCATTTGAGGAGGACAATGCCGGATAAAAAGGAATTAAGCATAGTGACATTTTCATCAGAAACCGTGGTGTTTGATGGGAAAGGAGACAGAGTTGTTGCCTGTCCTACGGAACAGGAAGCTGTCGAATATATCCGTGGGCAGGAAATACCAGTTGACAGACAAGGAAGTGAATATTATGAGTGAAATAAGACGGGGCGATATCTGGATGGTTGATTTTGGAGTACCGGAAGATGAGAATGACCACAAGCTGCACGGTATCAGACCAGTAGTGATTGTGAGCAATGACAGTGCAAACAGACACAGCACGGTATTCCATGCAGTACCGCTTACAAGTAAGATTCATAAAAAGACATATCTGCCAACACATATTTTTATCAGTTCGTTTAAGGCTGTTGGATTAAGAACGAACAGTATCGCTCAGTGTGAGCAGTTATGTGATGTGAAAGATACGGACCTGATAGAAAAAATCGGGAAAGTAAGCAAAAACCAGTTAAGACAGATAACAAAAGGTATGCAGATCCAGTTGGGTATGAGTACAAAACATAATAATCCAATTGCATAAATTCCAGCCGGGGCGAAAGCTCCGGTGTTACATAGCCGTCAGCATATCTGGCGGCTTAATTTGATTGGAGGGATAGGATGACAGTTGAACAGTTGGACAAAATATCGGCACAGAGATTAGAAGATGTGGATATTGATACATTGGTGGAAGTAAACAGCATAAAGTACGCTGACGGAATGCCTGTGGAAAAGAAGGTTGCGGGAATGATTGCAAAGACAGGTAATCCGTATTTCCGCAGGTCAGGAAAGAGCAAGATTAAGATTTCATTTTCCGATAATGGGGAAAGCCTGAAAGACAATTATATTGCTATGCTTGCCAATGTATAGAGCAGTCAGCCAAAATTAGGGGTGGAAATTCAGATGGATTTGTGATATCATTACAGACAAATAAGGACATCTAACCCGAAAGGGTATCAATTTCATATTTATGTTTCCATTCCTCTTGATTTGGGACTTCTAACTTAGAAAATCGAAGGAGTGGTGGACATGAACAATTCTAAAAGAATTTACAGAGCAGCCATCTATGTTAGATTATCTAAGGAAGATGGCGATCTTGATGATGTGAGAAAAGCTGAAAGTAACAGTATCTCAAATCAGAAATCCCTGATACTTAATTATTTAAAAGACAAAGAAGATATTGAAATAGTATCAATCCGTGAGGATGACGGCTATTCAGGGGCAACTTTTGACCGTCCGGCATTTAAACTTATGTTGCAGGATGTGAAAGACGGTATTATAGACTGTATCGTTGTAAAAGATCTTTCGAGGTTTGCAAGAGAGTATATCGACGCAGGGCGATACATTGAGCGGATGTTTCCTGCAATGGGGATACGATTTATAGCGATCAATGATGCCTATGACAGTGCAGATACACAGGCACAGGGAAACGAGATAATCATTCCGTTTAAGAATCTTATCAATGACGCTTATTGCAGGGATATTTCCATAAAAATCCGAAGCCACCTTGAAACAAAGAGACAGAACGGAGAATTTGTAGGAAATTACTGTGTCTATGGCTACAAGAAATCTGAGATTGACCATAATGTGATTGTCCCGGACGAATATGCAGGTCATGTGGTACAGGACATTTTCCGCTGGATAAAGAACGGAATGAGCCTTGATGCCATAAGCGATAAGCTGAATGTTCTTGGTATCCTGTCACCTATGGCATACAAACTCAGCAATGGCGAAAATTATAAGACAGCATTTCAGAAGAAAGACGAGCTGCTGTGGACTCCTGTTGCGGTAAGGCGTATCGCAACGAATATTATTTATACAGGAACACTTGTACAGGGAAAATTTACAACACCAAACCATAAGGTTAAAACAAAGATATTAAAGCCACAGGAGAAATGGGCAGTATGCCACAACAATCACGAGGCACTGGTATCTTTAAGGACTTTCCAGATTGTACAGCGTCTGTTGTCAGTGGATATGAGAATGGCACCGGGAAAAGATTCTATCTATCTTTTATCCGGAATAGCAGTATGTGCCGACTGTGGGGCACTTATGACACGAAAGGTGTCTACGGTAAATGGAAAAAAGTATGTTTACTATATGTGTTCCAATAACAAGAAGAATAAGAAGTGCAGCTCCCATAGGATAAAAGAGGCAGACTTGGAAAGCCGTGTATTTGATACCTTGAGGGATATGACAGCAATACTTCTGGATGCAGATGAGGTAATAAAGGAAGCTGGCAATAGTGCCAATTTCAGAATAGACCAGAAAAAGACAAAAGAGAGGATCAGTGCAAAAGAGAAAGAGATAACCAAATACAACCAGATGCTTGTTTCGCTTTATGAGGATTACCGAGATGGAATTGTTGATAAATCAGATTTTGCGATTATCAAGGAGAGTTTTGAGGTAAAAAGAGCAGAGGCGGAAAAGGCAATCGACAGGTTGCAGAAGGAAGCGGAAAACATTGCTGCCGGGATTGAAAGAGATACCGAGTGGCTGGAAGAACACAGGAAATGGAAAACAATGCCTTCTCTTACCCGTAATGTGGTAGTGAGCCTTATACAGTCTGTAAAGGTATATGAGGGCGGTGATATAGAAATCGTACTGGACTGTGACGATGAATACAGAAAAATCGTTGCAAGAGCCGGGGAGCTGGAAAGACAGCATGATGCGGAAAGGCTGGTGGTTTAAATGGCAAGGAAGTCAAGAACACAGCCGAAACAGTCCACGGATACGCTGAAGGCTTTATCCAAAGTGTATAAGACTGCCATATATGTGAGGTTATCTGCGGAAAAAGATGAAACGAGAGACAGAAAAACCCTGATCAATCAGAGAAATCTCATTAAGAACTTTGTGGATCAGCAGATGGACATGGAAGTTTATGACATCTATATGGACGATGAAATTTCCGGTACAACATTCGACAGACCGGAATTTGAGCGTATGATGTCGGATATGAGGGCAGGAAGGATCAACTGCATTGTCGTAAAGGATTTGTCCCGCTTGGGTAGAGATTACATTGAAACGGGCAATCTGGTAGAGCGTGTATTCCCGATGATGAATATCCGCTTTGTAGCGATTACGGATAATTATGATTCCTCAAAGAAAGACGCAGACCTTATGGTTGCGGTCACGAATATAGCCAATGATCTGTATGCTAAGGATATTTCAAAGAAAATATCTGCCAGTAAGCAGGAAGCGATGGAAAAAGGTATTCCGACTGGAAATGTGGCTTATGGCTATAAGGTAGTCTTTAATGAAAATAAAGTCAAGGTAATGGTTGAGGATAAGGAAGCCGCAGATGTTGTAAGGTGGATTTTTAATGAGGCAGAAAAAGGTACACTGCATTCTGTGATAGCGGCAGAACTGAATGCGAAGCATATCCTTACACCTGCCCAGTACAGAGTAAGGCATAATATAGAGAAACTTGAAAAGCTGAGTGGAGTTAAGTGGACTGTTGATACATTGTCACAGATTTTAAAGAATGAAGTCTATATTGGAAGATATGTGACTGGTAAAGACAGGGTATGCCTGTACAGACACGAAAAGAGGCATACTACCAATAAAGATGAGTGGTATGTTTTTGAAAATCATCATATTGCACTTATTGCAAAGGAACAGTTCTATGCGGTACAGAAGAATAAAAGAAAGGTAATAAAGCCAACAAAAAAGCAGACAGTGAATATGCTGAAAGGCAAAATCATTTGCGGCTGTTGTGGAAGCAGTATCCATATTCACCCAGAGAAACACGCAAAGGTTTATCTGTGTACGCATAGAAAAAGATATGGAAAGGATAGTTGTAACTGCCTGCCTGTAAAGGTAGACGATGTATATGCAGCGGTGCTTGCCGTTATAAAAGAGCAGATACAGGTCTTTGTTGACAGGGAAATGATATTAAAGGAACACCACAATGACAGCAGGGTAATCAGACAGGAACAGGTATATACGGAAGCCGTGAATAAGTGTGTCAAGGAAATGGACAGGCTTATGGAATTAAAGAGCGGCTTGTATGCAGATTACACAGAAGAACTGCTTGATGAAAAGGAATACCTGCAACTGAACAGGGAGTATTCGCAGCGTATTGAGAAATTGAAGATACAGGCTGATGAATACAGGCAGGCGGCAAGTCAGTATGAAAGTGCTGAAAAGACCGTTGCCCAGTTAAAAGCTGAAATGCTCCGTTTTAAAGGAAAACGCAAGTTGACGCAGGAAATGGTCGATTTGTTTGTTGCACAGGTACGCATATACGAAAACAAGAATCTTGAGATCGTTCTGAACTATGAAGATGAACTGAAAAAATTCGCAGAACTGAATATGGAAAGAGAGGCAGGATAATGGCTGAGAAAAGAAAATTAGCCTTTTATATCCGTCTCTCTGATGCGGATGAGGAGGTAAAAGCAGGAACAAAAGACGAAAGTAACAGTATTACAGGACAGAGAAAACTCTTGTATGCGTATATCAAGAAAACAGAGGAATTTGCAGGTTTTGAGGTACTGGAATACTTTGATGACGGATATTCGGGAACAATGTTCAATAACAGAGCAGAATTCCAAAGGCTCATACAGGACGCAGAGCTTGGAAGATTTGAATGTATCATAGTAAAAGACTTTTCACGATTTGGAAGGGATTACCTTGAAGTAGGCAACTATCTGGAGTTTGTATTCCCTGCAATGGGAATGAGGTTTATTTCTGTCAACGATAATTATGACAGTGACAGAAACTTTGGTGTTACCGGAGGAATGGATGTAGCTTATAAGAATCTGATTTACCAGCTTTACAGTATGGATTTATCAAGAAAGGTAAAGAGTGCCAGAAGGACAAGAAATCTGAGTGGCGAATACACGGCATCATTTGTCTGCTATGGATACAAGAAAGATCCGGACGATAAGCATAAGCTGATAATAGATGAAGAAGCTGCAAAGGTTGTTGTGGAGATATTTTCACTGATCATTGCAGGATATAATGCAAGTGAGGTTGCCCGCATATTAAATGAGAGAAAAATCCCGACAAGAGTTCAAAACCAGTGGAAGAATGGAATCAATTATGTTCCGGTTCATAATAAAGGGGATTATATGTGGGATAATTCAGAAGTTATAGCGATTGTCCAGAATGAGCAGTACAAAGGAATAATGATCCAGAATAAATGTGAAACTGTTGGTTTTGGAGATAATAAGAAGGTTCGCAAACGAAATAAAGAGGACTGGTCTGTTGTAGAAGGTGCAATACCAAGAATAGTAAGCGATGAAATGTTTGATGAAGTCAATAAAATGCTACGGGTTGAAGCCAGAGGGATTGAAAAGAGTACAAAGAAACGTAAGAAAAATCTTTTTATCTGTCCCTATTGTGGAAGAAAGCTGATGAATTCCAGTGCAGTATGTACACCGAAGCTCCTCTGTCCAAAACGCAGGATGGTAAGGACTGGCGAATGTCAGCAGATTTTTATGCTGAAGTCAGAAGCACAGGACAAGGTGCTGGAAATCACAAAGGAAATCTGTAGAACACTTATACAGGAAGAAGAACTTAAAAGGGCATCAAAGGATAAAAGGAAGGTGACAAGCGATGAGTATTTGATTAGTGAGCTTAAAGCGGAGTATGACAGAATATCAAACAGCACAGTTTCTTGTTATCAGTCATACAGAGAGGGAAAGTACACAAAAGAAGAATATGTGCAGCTAAGAAAAACAAACCAAGAGCTGTTAGCTGATCTGGAGAATCAGATATCAGATTTGCAGGAGAAAGCTGCAAATCAGGAGCCTGACACAGAGGAGAAGATAGAACAGCTAACCCAGTATAGTATGCTGGAACAGTATGACGGAGATGTACTTTCCAACATAATTGATAAGGTGCTCATTTACAACGACAAAGATATAGAGGTTGTGTTTAAGGGTGAGAACTTTATCCGAAATGCAGTGTAGTAAACAAAATGAGTAATACAGAAAGCCAGTAGTGAAAAAGCTGCTGGCTTCTTCTATGGGTAGTAACGAAAAGGTTAATAGTAATAAACTATTCTGTACTTTAAAAATCAGTAAGGATTTGATAGAATATGTACAGAAAAAAATAAAATTTTTTTTGTCCCAGTCTTGACAGATGCAGGGTATCCCGGCTGGTATATGGGGCTGGTGACCCAGGGATTGCTGGTGGGGATCTATTTTGCGGTATCCCGGTATTATGACGGCAGCAGAAGTATCTGGTGGATCGCCGGGATCACAGCGGGAATCGTGACACTGATCGGACTGTTGAACCGTCTGGACATCGATGTGCTGGGAACTTTCCGCGGAATGGAAAACGGAGAATGGAACCGGACCCAGCTGTTGTCCACCATCGGTAACAACAACTGGTATGCAGGCTATATCAGTGTGACGGCAGGTATCTCTCTGGCAGCAGCTTTTATGGGAAAACAACAGGTCAGAGCACTGGGACTGCTCGGGAGCTTTTTGTTTTTTGCATCGGCTATTACTTCCAACAGTACTACAGCTATACTGGCAGCCTGCGGATTAAGCCTGCTGTTACTGTTGCTTTCTCTGCGGAAGAGAGGCCGGCTGCTGCGGGCGTTGGAGATCCTGATGCTTTTACCGCTTTCGGTATTTATGGTCAGGATGTTTTTGCTGTTACATCTGACCGGCCTGGTGCTGGCAGGGGATGCCGAAAAAAGACTTTTTTTTACCCCGGCCTGGTATGTGGTGTTTGTTGTGGAAGTGGCGGTATATCTGATTTTGCAGCTGCGGGAGAGACAGGAGAGAAGTGACCGGCTGGAGAGCGGCCGGGTTTTTCGGACCGTTGTGGGGCTTGCGGTTGCGGTGACGCTGGCGGCACTGCTTCTTGGCTGTCTGCTGGTGGCGGGATATCTGCCCGGCAGTGATAAAGTGTCGGAAGTTGCCAACGGCCGACTGGCACTGTGGAAGGTCACGATTCTTACTTACGGAAAAGAGGGACTCCTGTTTCAGATATTCGGTATGGGCCCTGACAGCTTCTATTATGCGCTCTATCAATGGGGCAGTGATGCCATGGACTGGATCAACCGGGGACTTCTGGACAACAATATCTATTCCAATGCCCACAACGAATGGCTGACCCTCCTGGTACAGCAGGGAATTCTGGGAGTCATTGCCTACGGTGGAATCTTCCTCACTGCATTCCGGAACCTTCGAATCTCCGCAACCAGGGATCCCCGGGCACTTGCAGTTTTCCTCGGCCTCACCGGCTATTTGATCTGCTCACTGTTCACTTTTCAACATGTGTTGTCCACACCCTTTGCCTTTGCTCTTCTGGGAATGGCAGAGGGTGTTTTATGTAAAGTCATCTTAATAAAGTTTTAAAGGTTTTTCCTGTTTTTTATTAATCTGTTATCTGCTACAATAAATTCATCAGCGGGACATCTGTGGACAAAGCAGATGTTCTGGCAGCGTAAGGGAAAGCTCCTTGCGCAGGAAGTGTCCGGGCTGCAGCCACCGGCACAGAAATGAGGGAGAGTATGTACAATATATTGATCTGTGATGATGAGAAGGATATCGTAAACGCGTTAAAGATATACTTAAATGACACCAATTATCATTTTCTGGAGGCTTTTGACGGCGAGGAAGCCGTACATATGGTAGAGACGAATGAGGTGCATCTGGTACTGATGGATATTATGATGCCGAAGCTGGACGGCATACAGGCGATGATCAGGATCCGGGAGAAGAGTAATGTCCCGGTGATCCTGCTGACAGCCAAGGGTGAGGATTCCGACAAGGTACTGGGACTTACGGTAGGAGCGGATGACTATATCACGAAGCCGTTTAATCCCATCGAAGTATCCGCCAGAGTCAAATCCCAACTGCGTCGCTATATGCAGCTGGGTGGAGGTACTGTCCGGCCGGATGTGATAAGAGTCGGTGGTATCGAACTGGATGACAAGGAGAAAAGCGTGATGCTGGACGGCGAGCCGGTGGCGCTGACGCCCACGGAGTACGAGATCTTAAAGCTTCTGATCCAGAATCCGGGACAGGTATTTTCCCCGAAGGAGATCTATACCAGAATCTGGAACGACCTGCCTCTGGGCAGCGAGAATACCGTGGCGGTACATATCCGGCATTTACGGGAAAAGTTGGAAATCAATCCGGCAGAACCCAGATACTTAAAAGTAGTCTGGGGACAGGGATACAAATGTGAGAAGCAGGGATAAGAGCAGGCAGGAGAGCGGAGCAGCTTGGGGAAATAAGGAGACAGGAATATGGATAACATGGAAGAAAACAGCAGGAGCACAGAACAGGACAGAGTGGCAAATCCGGTGGAAGAAACAGTGAGTACGACGGTAGAACCAGCATTGTCAGAGAATAAAAGGGAACGGAAAAAAAGAGAAAAAGCCGAGAAAAAAAAGAATGCACCGGCACAGGGAAACAGCCTGTTGGGCAGCACACTGGCAAAGATCATGGCATTTGTCCTGATGATCGCTGCCGCAATTGCGGGGGTGCTTGGACTCTATGGTACCTGCATGCTTGCAGACAGTGGAGCGTATTCCTCCGGCAAAATGATGTTTATCCATGATCAGCTGTTGTACCGGCAGGTCAATCAGGATCTGTATCGGATACGCGACTGGTATGAGAATGAGAGCTTGCAGACCATGGAAGCTTATTGCAGGCAGCGGAACATCTGGGTAAAGGTGGAGAGCTACGATCTGGATACGGATGAATTTCTGGGAGAATGGAAGAACGAGGATTATGTAGACAAGACAAATGATCTGACTTACCGGCTGGAGTCTCAGGTGCAGCATAGGAATGATAACACCTATATCAACACAGAAACTTCCTCTGTCTCTGATAGTTATGAAAGTTATGGAAGCTCTGATATCATGGAGCTTGAACCATCTGTCAATACCGGGTCTGATGTGGAAAGCATAACGGCAGCGGAGCAGGAAGCCCTTTCCTCCGGCAATCTGGAGAAATATCTGGATCTGGGGGACAGCGTATCCTTAGGTGGAGAGATTTATGTGCCGGTTGAACGGGCGGAACAATATGCAAAATGGATGATCGAGGATGCCTTAAGTGAGACAGAACGGCTGCAGGAAGAGGCTGCAGAGGAAGCATTAGCAGAGCGTAACAAGCGTATTGTGGTTACCCTGACAGCGAATCCCAGCCTGCCGAAGGAAGATGAATATGCCCTGATCTATCATCAGGCAGAGCAGCTTTATGATAACCGAAATGTGATCCCCGTGGTATGCTGTGCGGGAACGGTACTGGCATTCTTATGCTTTATTTTCCTGTTGTGCAGTGCCGGACATAAGAATGGCAGGGAGGGTATTACTCCCAGTGCGATCCATGAGATCCACCTGGATGTGTATACAGTGGTCGTTGCCGTTGGAGCTTTTACCGGTCTGTACCTGGCTTTTGGATGGATCGGTATGAACCCAAGTATGATCAATCTGATCGTTCTGGTGGTACTGTTTGCCGCAGAGGTGATATGGTGTACCCTGTACTTCATGGAGCTGGCGATCCGCCTGAAAATGGGAAAATGGTGGCAGAATACGATTCTGTATAGAGTGTTCCGGTTCTTCGGAAGATTCTGCAAGGGTTTTTTCCGTGGTATTGTGAAATTGATCCGTGGGATTCCTGTGGTATGGAGAACAGTACTCTTGTGCCTTGCAGTCTGCGTGGCAGAGTTTTTCGGTTTAATGCTGTTTTATCACGATACAGGTGTATTACTCTTTTTCTGGGCCATAGAGAAAGTTATTCTGTGCGGTACGATTACTTTTGTGGCATTGATGTGCAAAGAACTGCAGGAGGGCAGTGAAGCATTGTCGGACGGAGATCTGAATCATAAGCTGGATACCTCCCATATGGTATTGTCCTTCAAGGAGCACGGAGAGAATCTGAACCGCATCGGCGAGGGAATTTCCGCAGCAGTGGAGCAGCGGATGAAGAGCGAACATCTGAAGACGGAGCTGATCACGAATGTGTCCCATGACATCAAGACCCCGCTGACTTCCATTATCAATTATGCGGATCTCATCGGGAAGGAAGTGGAAGAGAATGCAGCAACAGAGAATGGTCTGACGGCGGATCCGGATTCCGAAAAGGAACAGCGTCTGTCGGAGTATGCGGAAGTACTGCTGCGCCAGTCCAGGAAGCTGAAAAAACTGTTGGATGATCTGCTGGAGGCCTCCAAAGCCACCACAGGCAATCTGGAAGTACACCCGGAAGTCTGCGATGTATCGGTACTGTTGTCACAGGCGGCGGGGGAATATGAGCAGCGATTCTCTGACAAGAAGCTGGAAACTATCGTAAAACAGCCGGAGGAGACCGTAAAGGTCATGGCGGACGGCAGGCATCTGTGGAGAGTGTTTGACAATCTGCTGAATAATATTTACAAATATGCCCAGGCAGGCAGCCGCGTCTACCTGAACGTGGAGCATGACGGTCAGGATGTGAGAATCATATTCCGGAATATGTCAGCCTTCCCGCTGGAGATGTCACCGGAGGAACTGGAAGAGCGGTTCACCAGAGGAGACAAATCCCGCCACATGGAGGGCAACGGTCTGGGATTATCCATAGCCAAGAGCCTGACGGAACTGCAGAATGGTGATATGCAGATTGTCACGGACGGCGACCTGTTCAAGGTGGTGATCACTCTGCCAGAGACAGAGTAACAGTTGTTCGTTGGATTCGTTGGGTTTACGAATGTAAGTATGTGACAGTACGGATAAGATTTGTAAATTTTCTAAAAATAGTATTGACAAAATAGAAAATAGAGATTATTCTAAGACACATAAACAACATTCATAAGTTTACCAAACCTGTGAGGAAGAGTAGTAAGCCTTAGGGAATTTTACAGAGAGCCGTGGATGGTGGGATCACGGTAAAGGAACTTTCGCCGAATGGACTTCCGAGGCTGGCCCGAGAACAGATCAGTTTTAGGCGTCAGCGGGATTCGGACCCGTTATCAAGCCGATGGATATGATAGTATCCAGAGAGAGTGGACACAATTCGCAGGAATTGTCAAATTGAGTGGCACCACGATGATGAGCAAGAGCTTATTACCGTCTCAAGTGTATAGCAATATACATTTGAGGCGGTTTTTTGTTATGAAAGTCTTTCAATCCACATGACGCTTGTATGCAAATACGAATGTGGGTACAGATGCGAAAGCATCTGGCTTTCATGACAGTGAAAGGTTCAGTAATCTTATGAGCAAACTATTTTATGGTATGCGCTGCATATCATGGTACGCAGGACGTACAGAAAGCGAGGAATAAGATTATGAAGAAGAGAATTTTGGCAGCAGTATTAACCGCAGTTATGGCAATGGGTGCCCTCACCGGATGTGGCAGCACCGCAGGCAAGGACAATTACACCATTGGTATCATGCAGTACGCCGTACATGGTTCCCTGGACAACTGTCGTGAAGGATTTATTCAGGGGCTGGCAGAGGAAGGTATTGTAGAGGGTGAGAACCTGACGATCGAATATGTCAATGCACAGGCAGACAACGGAACTTCCGCCATGACCGCCAGCAACTTCGTAAGTAAGAAAGTAGATATGATCTGTGCTATCGCAACTCCTTGCGCTATGGCAGCATACAATGCTACAATGAATACAGATATTCCCGTGATCTACACTGCAGTATCTGATCCTGTGGAAGCAGGTCTGGCCAATGAGGATGGTACTCCCGTAGGCAACATCACCGGTACTTCCGATGCACTGGCAGTAGATGCACAGTTGAAAATGATCCGTGAGGTACTTCCTGAAGCGAAGACCATCGGTATCATCTACACCACCAGCGAAGCAAACTCCATCAGTACCATCGCAGAGTACAAGGCTCTGGCAGGCAACTACGGATTCGAGATCGTGGACAGCGGTGTTACCGCAATGTCTGAGGTAGCTCTGGCAGCAGCGGATATCGCATCCAAGGTAGACTGCATTACCAACCTGACCGACAACACCGTAGTAAGCGCACTGCAGACGGTATTGGATGAGGCTAACAAGGCAGGCATCCCTGTATTTGGTTCCGAAGTAGAGCAGGTTAAGGCTGGCTGTGTGGCATCCATGGGTCTGGAATACATCGAACTCGGCAAGCAGACCGGTAAGATGGCAGCAAGAGTCCTGAAGGGAGAGGCAGAAGCTTCCGAACTGAATTTCGAAGTAATCTCCGAGCCCAGCCTGTATGTGAACTTTGCAGCAGCAGAGAAGATCAACCTGGAACTTCCCGAGAATTACAAGACCGATGCTTACCAGTCCTTTGATGAGATCGTAGTACAGTAATCAGGAAATAGCTGCCGACAGGCAGAAAATAATAGAGTAATCCGGATATACAGGATTTTAAGAATGGAGAAAAATATGGCGTTATTATTAAGCGTACTGGAACAAGGAATGATCTACGGCATCCTGGCACTGGGTGTCTACATTACCTATAAAATACTGGATTTTCCGGATCTCACGGTCGATGGCAGCTTCCCCTTTGGGGCTGCCATCACTGTGCGTCTGATCAACGGCTTCGGCGTACCGGCGATCCTCACACTTCCTATTGCTTTCCTCGGCGGAGCACTGGTGGGAATCTGTACCGGACTGATCCATGTGAAATTAAAAGTCAGAGATCTGCTCTCCGGTATCATCATGATGACCGGTCTGTATACCATCAATCTGTGGGTGGCAGGCTCCGGCTATGTAGCTATTTTTGATAAGGAAAATATTTTCAACAACAGCTTTGTGAATAGTATTACCCCGGGTTTCTTGGTAAATTTCAAAAATGTGATCATTATTTTCCTGATCACCATGGTAGCAAAATATCTGTTAGACTGGTACATGAGCACCAAGTCCGGATTTTTACTTCGTGCCGTAGGTGACAATGATACCATCGTTACCAGCCTCGGTGTGGATAAAGGACTGGTGAAGATTGTGGGGCTGTCCATTGCCAATGGTCTGGTATCCTTAAGCGGTTGTATCTATGCACAGCAGCAGAGAAGTTTTGAGATTTCCATCGGAACCGGTGCGGTAGTCATCGGTCTGGCCAGCGTTATCATCGGCACCAGCCTGTTCAAGAAGGTAACATTTTTCCGTGTGACCAGCAGTGTTGTGGTGGGATCCATTCTGTATAAGGCATGTGTGGCAGTAGCCATGTTCGCAGGTATCAGCCCTAATGCCATCAAGCTGATCACAGCAGTCCTGTTCCTGATCATTCTGGTGGTCAGCATGGACAGAAAGAAGGTGAAAGCATGCTAGAACTTATCAATATCAACAAGAATTACAATCCCGGTTCGGTTAACGAGCTGTGCCTGTTCAAGGATTTCAACCTTACGGTAAAGGACGGAGAATTCGTATCCGTTGTAGGAAGCAATGGTTCCGGTAAGACTTCCATGCTGAACATCATCTGTGGAAGCATTGCGGTGGACAGCGGCAAGATCCTGATCCACGGAGAAGATATTACGAGACAGAAGGATTATATTCGTCAGCGTCGGATCGGCAGAGTCTATCAGGATCCTTCCAAGGGAACCTGCCCCGGCATGACGATTTTAGAGAACATGTCCATTGCGGAGAATAAGGGCAAGCCTTATAACCTGGGACGTGGTGTGAATAAAGCAAAGCTGGAAGAGTATCGCGAGATGTTACGTCCCTTAAATCTGGGACTGGAAGATAAGATGGGTGTGCAGGTCGGCTCCCTCTCCGGAGGACAGAGACAGGCACTGGCGCTGCTCATGGCTACCATGACACCGATTGATTTTCTCATTCTGGATGAGCATACCGCTGCGCTGGATCCCAAGACTGCGGAGATCATCATGGAGCTCACCGATCAGGTCGTAAAGGAGAAGAAAGTGACCACTATTATGGTCACCCACAATCTGCGCTATGCCGTGGAATACGGTAACCGCCTGATCATGATGCACGAAGGAAAAGCCATCCTCGACAAAGCCGGAGAAGAGAAGAAGACCATCAACACCGAGGAGATCATGGCGATCTTCAACCGCATCAGCGTAGAGTGCGGTAACTAAATGGAAAGTTAGTTAAATACATTGGCAAAATCCACGAACTCCCGGAGCATGCGATACACATGTCTCGATGTAAGGTCTCCGGATGTGAATTTTCTACGAAAAGTGATGAGTAGTTCTCGTCATGACGGGGCCGCCTACAGTCGACATCCATGTCGACAATCGGCTGACGCGTACATCGTGTCCGCTTTCCCCCTGCCTTTCAGCACTTTTCTAGAAAATATCAACATCCTCCGACAAACATCTTCGACATGGCACCGCATACGCCGGGAGTTCTGCGTTTTGGAAAGCTTTCAAAAAAACCAGTAGCCCCGGCTGGGTATAAGAATAAGCAGTGCCGTAAGCAGACGTCGGTACTTAGCGGTCGTATTGTGACCGCTTATGTACCGCTACGCTCTGCGACAGAGCGCGAGCGTGCCGCGTTTCTTATACCTTGCCAAGGGCTACGGGGATTTGATAGCATTTCTTTACTAACTTTCCAGTTATTTCCGGCCCGGGCGCAGATTTTCCAGCACTTCATCCGGCACATACAGCTTGCCCCAGCCGGTGCCGAGGTCGATCTTGGGCTTATTGGCACCGTGGAAGTCGGAGCCGCCGCTGATCTTCAGATCGTATTTGGAGGCAAGACCCCGGATCTGGCGTTCTTCAGCAGTGTTGTAGGTGCTGTAGATGGCTTCGATACCCACGAGGCCGATGCTCTTTAATTCTGCCACGAGGTTATCCAATCGCTCGTCGCTCATATGGTAGAGGATCGGGTGCGCCAGCACGGGAACGCCGCCGGCACCGAGGATCAGCTCTACCGCCTGAGCGGGGGTCACTTTTTCTCTCGGAACGAAACAGGGACAGTGGTCGCCCACATAGCGGTCAAATGCTTCCTTCATGCTCTGGATATAGCCGTGGGAGAGCAGATACCTTGCAAAATGCGCCCTGGTGATAACTGCACCGGGGAATTCTGCCAGAAGCGCTTCATAGGTGATATCAATGCCATGTTCTCGAAGGAGTGCGCACATTTTCTTGTTGCGGTTCTCCCGGGAATGGATGAAATCCTCCAGGTAATGAGCAAAATCCGGTTGGTGGTAATCAATGAAAAGTCCCACCATGTGGATATCTTTTCCCTGGTATTCTGTGGAAAGTTCTATACCGGGGATGACTTCCGGCACCTGAGGCGCGGGAGCGTCAGCCGGGGATGCTTCCTGTGTCTGTCGCAGCCCTTCCGCATACCGGATCGCCCGGTCCAATCCGTTTACGGTATCATGATCTGTGAGGGCGAAGGCACGCAGTCCCTTTTCCATCGCGTAATCGACTAATTCCTCCGGGGTGAAAGTGCCATCGGAGCAGGTGGAGTGTACGTGTAAATCTACCATAATAGTAAAGCTCCTTTCAAAAAATGGATGTCGGCATTACCGGCATCCATTTTATTTGTCTTAGTTCTCGTCGTCCTCGGTCTGTGCAGTGAATACGGTACGCTTTCTTGCCATTTCATCGCTTGCCAGATACTCATCGTAGGTAGTGATCTTGTCTACCAGGCTGCCGTTTGGCAGGATCTCGATGATACGGTTGGCGGTGGTCTGTACGAACTGGTGGTCATGGCAGGAGAACAGTGCCACACCGGGGAACTTGATCAGACCGTTGTTCAGTGCGGTGATGGACTCCATGTCCAGATGGTTCGTGGGCTCATCCAGGATCAGGCAGTTGGCACCGCTGATCATCATCTTGGACAGCAGGCAGCGCACCTTCTCACCACCGGAGAGAATACGAACCTTCTTCACACCGTCTTCACCGGCGAACAGCATACGTCCCAGGAAACCACGTACATAAGTGGCATCCTTCACGGGAGAGTAACCGGTCAGCCAGTCGGCGATGGTCATATCGTTGTCGAACTCTGCGGTATTGTCCTTCGGAAAGTAGGACTGGGAAGTGGTAACACCCCACTTGTAGGTTCCCTCGTCCGGCTCCATTTCCCCGGCCAGGATCTGGAACAGAGTAGTCTTCGCCAGCTCGCAGCTACCTACGAAAGCCACCTTGTCTTCACGGCCCAGAGTGAAGGAAATGTCATCCAGCACCTTTTCACCGTTGATGGTCTTGGACAGATGCTCCACAGCCAGTACCTCGTTACCGATCTCACGCTCGGGACGGAAATCAATATAAGGATATTTTCTGCTGGAAGGCTTAATATCATCCAGCTCAATTTTTTCCAGTGCACGTTTTCTGGAAGTAGCCTGCTTGGACTTGGAAGCATTTGCGGAGAAACGGGAGATAAACTCCTGCAGTTCCTTGATCTTTTCTTCCTTTTTCTTGTTGGCTTCCTTCATCTGCTTGATCAGCAGCTGGCTGGACTCGTACCAGAAGTCGTAGTTACCGGCATACAGCTGGATCTTGCCGTAGTCGATGTCGGCGATCTGGGTACATACCTTGTTCAGGAAGTAACGGTCATGGGATACTACGATAACGGTATTCTCGAAATCAATCAGGAAATCTTCCAACCATGCGATCGCATCCAGATCCAGATGGTTGGTCGGCTCATCGAGCAGCAGAATGTCGGGGTTACCGAACAGTGCCTTGGCCAACAGGACCTTCACCTTCAGGCTGCCGTCCAGATCCTTCATGAGAGAGTAGTGGAACTCGGTGCCGATGCCAAGACCGTTTAACAGCATGGCAGCATTGGACTCTGCTTCCCAACCGTCCATCTCGGCGAATTCCGCTTCCAGTTCGCTGGCACGGATACCGTCCTCGTCACTGAAATCTTCCTTGGCATAGATGGCATCCTTTTCCTTCATGATCTGGAAGAGACGTTCGTTACCCATGATAACGGTATCCATAACCACGTTGTCATCGTATTTGAAATGATCCTGTTCCAACACGGAGAGACGCTGACCGGGGGTGATGACGATATCACCTTTGGTAGTGTCCAGCTGACCGGACAGGATCTTCAAAAAGGTGGATTTACCGGCACCGTTGGCTCCGATGAGTCCGTAACAGTTGCCTTCGGTAAACTTGATGTTGACATCTTCGAATAATGCTTTCTTACCCACACGGTAAGTTACGTTGTTTGCACTGATCATTCTAAAAACCTCTTCTTATTTATATGCGTTACAAAGTCACTTCTTCCATTATACATAAAAGCCCACATATTTCAAGGAGAAAGTGTGATATTTCAGCGTTTTCTCGGGCGGTGGACCAGCCAGTGTGCCACGCTGGAACGACTTCCGTCACTTCGTGGTGGCTGATGCTTCGAAACAGGCGCCCAATGCAAAAGCAGTTCCGGAAAGAAAATTTACCTCGATTTTACTCCCTGAGATTGCGCATGGCATCCCCCTCTGATAAAATAAAACTATCAACTTGGGAGGTTTTCTTATGGAGACAAAATTAAATTACAAAAGAACGTTTCTGATCGGACTGGCTTTTCTTAGCATCTGTTCCTTCTGGCAGATGTATGACAACATCATCCCCCTGATCCTGCAGAATACCTATCATCTGGGCGAGACCATGACGGGAGCGGTCATGGCATTGGACAATGTGTTGGCGATCTTTCTGCTGCCGGTGTTTGGTGCGCTGTCTGATAAGGTACATACGAAGCTTGGCAGAAGAATGCCCTTTATCGTGGCAGGTACGATCCTGGCAGTGATCTTCATGATGTTACTGCCGATGATCGACAATGCGGAAAAAGCAAGATGGAACACAGGAGAGTCCTTCAGTAACCAGGTGATCTTCCTGGCGGTGCTGTTTTTCACCCTGGTGTCCATGGGACTGTATCGTTCCCCGGCGGTGGCATTGATGCCGGATGTGACACCGAACCATCTGCGCAGCCGTGCCAATGCGGTGATCAACCTCATGGGAGCTGTGGGCGGCGTCTATGCTCTGATCATGATCAAAGTTCTGGTGGGCAAAGGTGAAACACCGGATTATCTGCCTTTATTTGCAAGTATTGCAGCAGTCATGGCGATTGCTGTGGGAATTCTTGTGATCACCATCCGGGAAAATAAGCTGCGGGAAGAAGTCGAGAAGGCAGAGGCGGCAAATGCAGGAACAATAGAAGAAAAAGCAATGGCCGAGGGAGTGGAAGCTGCTGGTGAGATCGAGGCAGTGGGAGATACCGGAGAGGTAAAATCTTTCGACGGGAAAAAACAGACAGGAAAGACGGAAGGCACCAAGGGTATGCCCAAGGAAGTGAAGCGCAGTATGTACTTCATGCTTGCATCTATCTTCTTATGGTTCACCGCGTATAATGCCGTGACCACAGCTTTTTCCCGCTATACGAAGGTAGTATGGAAGATGGAGGGCGGAAGCTTCGCCAACTGTCTGATGGTAGCGACGGTAGCTGCTATTCTGAGCTATATTCCCATTGGAAACATCTCTGCGAAGATCGGTCGTAAGAAGACTATCATGGGCGGTGTTCTGCTGATGGCAGCCTGCTATGGTGGCGCAATTTTTGCCAGAGAATATCACCCCATCGTCAATGTGGCATTTGCCCTGATCGGTGTGGCATGGGCAGCCATCAATGTGAATTCCTATCCGATGATCGTGGCCATGAGCAGTGGCAGCGATGTGGGGAAATTCACCGGAACCTATTATACGTTCTCCATGGCAGCGCAGATCCTGACTCCGGTACTATCTGGATTCCTATTGGAAAATGTGTCCTATAACACCCTGTTTCCCTATGCCCTTTTCTTCTCCCTGATGGCATTCCTTACTATGACCCAGGTACGTCACGGCGATGTGAAGCCCCAGAAAAAAGAGAGTATTCTGGAAAACTTTGACGTAGATGACTGATGCGGATAACTTCGGTATATACTTGGCAGGACGATACAATTTGACAAATGTGTTGTAAGCTCTTTGGAGAATCTTAAGAAATACCTACTTGAAAATAAAAGAGTAGTGGATTAAAGTAAAAGGCAGCGAATCTATACTGTGATAGAAACGGTATGGATTCGCTGTAAAAAGTTACAGGAAGATAGAAGGTTATAGGAATGAAAGTATTAGGAATCTTATTGATTGTTTTGGTAGTTCTCGCAGTTCTGTATTTTCTCATGATCATGCCGAGGATGCTGCACAAACCGGACACAGCCCCTTTTAAAGAATGGCTTTATGCCCATAGAGGTCTGCATGACAATGCCACAGAAGCACCGGAGAACTCCATGGCGGCATTCCGCAAGGCCGTGGATGCAGGCTTCGGTATCGAGCTGGATATTCAGCTGACGAAGGATAGGATTCCCGTGGTGTTCCATGATTTTACATTAAAAAGAGTCTGCGGCGGCGAAGGCAAGATCAGTGATTATACCTACGAGGAATTGCAGCAGTTTCACCTGTGCGATTCTGTGGAGAAGATTCCGAAGTTTGAGGATGTATTGAAGATGGTAGACGGAAAAGTGCCTTTGATCGTGGAGTTCAAGATCGAGCGTACCGACCTGTCCCTGTGCCCCATTGCAGATAAAATGCTGCGGGCCTACAAGGGAATGTACTGCATGGAGTCATTCAACCCTCTGGGTGTGTGGTGGTATCGGAAGAAACATCCGGATCTGGTGCGAGGCCAGTTGTCCGATGCTTTTCTGAAAGAAGGAGAGTATGTCGGGATATTATATTTTGTATTGCAGAATCTGCTGCTGAACTTCGTGACCAAGCCGGATTTTGTGGCATACAATCATCATTATCCTGAAATCCTGTCCCGGAAGCTTTGCAGAGGTTTGTACCATAATACTGCAGCCGCATGGACCATCAAGAGCCAGAAGGAACTGGACGAAGCGAGAAAACATTTCGATATTTTCATCTTCGACAGTTTTGTACCGGAAGCGGGAAAGTAGAGAAAACAGCATAAAAAGGTCGGTTCCATGCTCCCCAGGAAACCGGCCTTTTACTATATGCGATATGCGAGGAAAAAATATGTATACCAAAGAAGAATTGAAACAGCAGTTACGGAATGTGGGACTTACGGGAAAAGAGACGATCCTGATCCATTCTTCCATGAAGGCCATCGGAGAAGTGGAGGGCGGTGCGGATATCGTGCTGGATGCCTGGATGGAATATTTTGCGGAAGGCCTTCTGCTATTGCCGACCCATACCTGGGCCAATGTGAATGCACAGCACCCGGTGTATGACTATCGTAATACCCCATCCTGCGTGGGACTGCTGACCAATCTGTTCCGGCAGAGAGAGGGTGTGGTGCGCTCCCTGCATCCCACCCATTCTTTAGCGGGGTACGGAAAAAATGCTGCCGAATATCTGGCAGGAGAGGAAGAACGTAACACTCCATGTACCCCGGGAGGAGCCTACGACCGGCTGAAAGACTGCGGTGGTAAGATTCTGTTGGTTGGCGTTGGACATGAACGCAATACTTACATCCACAGTGTGGAAGAGGTGCTGAATGTTCCGAATCGTCTGGCGGCGGAGCCCATGTTATTGACAACGATCCTGCCGGACGGAAGAGAAAAGAAAGTATATATGAGAAAACACTATAATCCCGACCAGCCCCATATCTCGGAAGATTTTGTGAAATTGAACCAGGCGTTTCTGGATTGTGGAGCAGTGGAAGTGGTGATGTTCGGAGATGCGAAGTGTCTGCTGTGTGATGCGCAGAAAGTGTTCCGGGTGGTACGGCATGTGCTGGCACCGGATCCGGAATGCCTTGTGACGAAGCCGGAGATTTCTGCAGAGCGGTGGATGAATTTTGAATAGCTAATCGAGTAGGCTGGCTCCTACTCGATTTGTATACTTTGTACACCATCTCGCTTAAAAGCTCGATGATTTACATTCGCCAAATACAGATTCTTGTGCAAGCACAAATCTGTACTTGGCTCATCGTATACACAAAAAAGGATCAGTCCCGTGGGACTGATCCTTTTGGTCTGTCTTGCTATTAAGCTACAACAGTAACGTTGGTAGCACGGATCTTGCTGCTGTTCTGAGGATCGCACTCGGTATCGAAAGTTACCTTCTGGCCCTCTTCCAGAGACTTGAAACCATCAGCATTGATTGCGGAAAAGTGTACGAATACTTCCTCGCCGTTAGCATCGTTGGTGATGAAACCATAACCCTTCTGAGCATTGAACCACTTAACTGTACCGTTATTCATTATTGGTACCTCCTTTAATAATTCAGGCTTTGCCTGATCCTTTTGATGATTCTAAAACGTAGGACAAAAAAATCACATATTTTTGTAAAGCATCCGTGAAAAAGTAGCAATGTCTTACAAAAATATGTGAGATCAATGACTTTCATTTAGAATACGGTTAGAGTATACCATTGCCCTGATCGAAATGTCAATAATTATCTTTGAATTTTAGACCTATTTTCTTATGGAAAAAGCATATGATTTTAAGAGCAACAGGATGCGGAGAATAACGATGGATCTTAGATTTTTGGGAAAAGTATTACAAGGGGCGCTGATCGGTCTGGGAGCGGTACTCCCGGGGATATCCGGCGGCGTTTTAAGTGTAGTGTTCGGAGTCTATCGACCGATCATGGAGCTGCTGTCGGATCCGGTACATAAGTGGCGGACCCATCTGCCGGAATTATTCCCTTATATGATTGGATCGGCAGCAGGATTTCTGGGGGTGGCGAATCTGTTATCTTACGTATTAGAGACTTATCCGGAGCCTTCCGTCTGTGTATTTGTGGGGCTGATCGGCGGAATGCTGCCGTCCCTGTGGCGGGAAGCGGGAGAGCAGGGCAGGACCGGAGGAAACAGGATCGTCTCCGGAGTGACGTTTGCGGCAATGATTTTTTTGCTGTTTTCGTTGCAGACTTCCAAGACTGCAGTGGAGCCGGGACTCGGAGCGTATCTGTTCTGTGGATTTGCCCTTGCTCTGTCGGTGATCGCTCCGGGGATGAGTTTTTCTACACTACTGATGCCCTTAGGGCTGTATACACCGTTCGTAGAGGGGATCGCTCATCTTCGGTCGGAGGTGTTGATTCCCGGAATGACCGGCTGCGTGGTGACTTTTGTGTGTCTGGCCAGGCTGGTAAACCGCCTGCTTGAAAAACAGTATGCGGGGATGTTCCACGGGATCTTCGGGATCATCAGTGCAGCTACAGTGATGACGGTTCCATGGAACAGTTTTGCCACATCTCCGGAGACCGCATCCCGGAATCTGTTCTGCATGGCGGCAGGAATCGTGGCGGCACTTCTTTTGGAAGTTATGAATGAAAAAATGGCATGTTTTCCCGAAAATGAGACAGAATAAGGAGCGGGAACCTTATCATGGAAAAAGGAAGGTAGAAACATGCAGATGTATGACATCGTGGCAACGGGAGTGCTGGGACTGTTGGTCGGCTTCTGGTCTGGCAGGAGTATCCGGTGGAAAATGGAAGAAACAGAAGAGACAGGGGAAGACAGGGAAGCGAGAAAAAATACAGCAGCCAGGCAACTGGTGAGGGAAGGTGTCACTATAGGCAGCCCGGTGAACGGAGAGATCCGTAAGCGCATGGAAGAGACCGCGGAAGAGACCGCTGATGCCGGAACTGGCTGTATCAGCATCGTGCCAGAGGATGGAAAGGTCTATGCGCCCACGGCAGGAAAGGTATTGAAACTCTATCCCATGGGAAACCGGATCCGATTCCGCACGGACAGCGGACTGGAACTGCTGTTGAATATCTGCAGAGACAGGGAAGAACTGCACAGCGCCTATTATCATTGCAATGTCCTGCAAAACGAGATCGTGCGCAAAGGAAAACTGCTGATGGAATTTGATCAGGAGGGCCTGGCAAGGGAAGGCGTGGATACGGCGGTGACGGTGGAAATGTGCCAGATCCCGGAGCGGGGACAGATCGTCGGCACCTGGAAAGATTATATCCGGGCGGGAGAGGAACTTCTGTGGATACAGCGTAAGGGAAGGGATCAGGAAGATTCTTTCTGCCTGCGGTAAGCTCCGGGAGTGGTGTGATAAGCGGAATGAAAGGCCCGGAAAAAGGTGCGGGAGCTTCCGAATCCCACATCCAGCGCAATCTGCGTCACGGAGAGCTCCGTGGACAATAGAAGATCTCTGGCATAGTCCAGCCTTCGGGAGTTCACGTAATCAGGAAAAGTGGTGTGGAGTTTCTCAGTGAAGATCCGGGACAGGACAAAGCGGCTGACACCGAATTCTTTCGAGAGACTTTCCAGGGACAATTCTTCGGTATAGTGGGTATCCAGATAGAGAAGCAGTCTTTGCTCCAATTCCAGGTCATCTGTGTTTTTACGCACTTGCAGAGGCAACGATGGCAGCAGGTCTGCCAGCAGGAGTGTGAGATACCCTTCCGCATAGACTTGTACATCGGAAGGTGTGGGACGATCCTTTTCCATGGCAGCGGCCAGTGTTTTAAGTCCCTGCAGGGCAATACGGCTGTGCTCTGACAGGGAGGAGACGGTAAAGTTATTGCGGGCAGGCTTTTTGTTCTGGAAAAAATGGCGGAAAGAGTGGCAGAAATCCGGCTCGAAGATACAGAGCAGATTCTGACCGGGTTCCACATGCTTCAGACCATGCATCTGGTTCGGAAAAACCAGAACACCCTGACCGGGGGTAAGTAAAAAATCTTGCTGTTCCACGGTGACGGTGGTGGAACCGCTCAATACATAGATCAACTCCAACTGTCTGTGAAGATGGATGGCATAGGGGTTGTTTTTGGATAAATATAAATAAAGCTGTTCCTGACGGTTCTGGTAAAAGAAACTCAATGGGATTCCCTCCTGCAACTTTTGTCACTATTATGACATTTATAGTCGCTAAATGCAAGATTTGACACAAACTAATGGGAAAATGGCACGCGATACAAGGGAACATCTGTTATACTGAAATTGTTCAGAAACAGGTAACTATTATCAAATGAGTGTTGAACACCTGCATTCGTAAATAAAAGGCGGCAAAGGCTGCGGAATGGAGAAATTATGGACAAGACCAAGATACATAAAATGTGGATCGCCGATCAGGGCGACGGCACCTATACCAACCCGATCCTGTATACCGATTATTCGGACCCGGATGCCATTCGTGTGGGAGAGGATTATTTTATGATCGCTTCCAGCTTCTGTAACACCCCTGCGGTGCCTCTGCTGCATTCGAAGGATCTGGTGAACTGGAAGGTCATCAATTACATCATTGACAAGCTTCCCTTTGACTATTATGACAAGCCGGTACACGGTTGTGGTACCTGGGCACCGGCCATCCGTTATCATGAGGGAACTTATTACGTATTTATCCCCATGCCGGACGAGGGCATCATGATGTGCAAGACCACGGATCCTTTCGGCAAGTGGAGCGAGCCGGCTTATGTGCGTAAGGTAGTGGGATGGATCGATCCCTGTCCTTTCTGGGATGAGGACGGCAAAGCATACATGGTGACAGCTTTCGCCAGAAGCCGTATCGGTTTCAAGAGCATGCTGTATATGTCTCCCATCGAACCGGACTGCTCCGGAGTGCTGGATGACGGTCAGTTCATCTATGATGGCCATGCGACCCAGCCCACCATCGAGGGACCGAAGCTGTACAAGAGAAACGGCTATTACTATATCTTCGCTCCGGCAGGGGGCGTGAAGCCCGGCTGGCAGACCGTACTGCGTTCGAAAAATATTTACGGTCCCTGGGAAGAGAAAATCGTCCTGCATCAGGGAAATTCTCCTGTCAACGGACCTCACCAGGGTGCCTGGGTGGATACCCCGGACGGACAGGACTGGTTCCTGCATTTCCAGGATGTGGGCAATGCAGGACGTATCGTTCATTTGCAGCCTATGCACTGGGAGAATGACTGGCCGGTGATCGGTGTGAATGAGGTGGACGGCTGTGGCGAACCGGTACTGCGCTATAAAAAGCCGGAAGTAGGAGCGACGTACCCAATCGATGCACCGGAGGACAGTGATTTCTTCGAAGGGGAAAATTTGGGATTACAGTGGCAGTGGAATGCCAATTATAAAAAGGAATGGTATGATCTGGAAAACGGCCAGCTCATTCTTCATGCCCAGGCCGCAGACCCGAAGACGCAGCTGTGCGATATCAGTAACCTGTTATTGCAGAAATGGCCGGCACCGGAATTCTCCATTACCACCTGTCTGCATCTGGAACAGATGAAGGACGGCGATGTGGCAGGACTGGTATCGCTGGGCGGATGTTATACAGCACTTGCGGTGCAGAAAATAAACGGAAAGATGAGCTTACAGCAGCGCACCGGCAACTGGACGAAGGACGATGAAGTGCGCACCGGTCTGGGCGAATGGAACAGTGATGTCATTTATATCCAGATGAAGGTGGAGAAGGAGATTTACCGTACATTTTATGTAGGAATCGCAGAAGAAAATTTACAGCCTGTGGGACAGATGGTGGAAGCAACTCCGGGCCGCTGGGTCGGTGTCAAGGACGGACTGTTTGCCATCAATGAGCAGGGTATGGAAGGCGGCCTGGTCGCTGCGGACTATTTCGTATATCAGGAGCTGTAACTATTTATAGGGCGAAGTAACCACAATGAGCAGAGAACAGGCCGGCCTGTTCTCCAAGAAAGCCTCGTAGAGGCGGTTTTGCGAATGGGGTGCTGAATAGTTACTGAATCATAAAATTACATTTCTATTTACAATGCAATGACAATGTGATATTTTGGCAGTTGTTAATGTGATGATAAAGGAACGATGTAAGGTATGACGGAAGAGAAAAAAATGTTATTTTCACAGGATGCACTGAAAAAATTATTGTGGCCGCTGATCATAGAGCAGTTTTTGGCAATCGCAATGGGAATGGCGGACACGGTGATGGCGGCCAGTTGTGGAGAAGCTGTGGTATCCGGAATCTCTCTGGTGGATAGTATCTGCGTATTGCTGATCGGTCTGTTCACGGCCATGGCCAGCGGCGGTGCCGTAGTGGCGGCGCAATATATGGGACACGGAGATAAGGAAATGGTAGGCCGGGCCTCCAATCAGCTTTTTTTAGCGGTAGGGGGTGTGGCCCTTCTGTTTATGACGATAGCACTGATCTGGAACCGGGGATTGCTGGCACTGCTTTACGGAAATGTGGAGGCGGATGTCATGAATGCCGCAAGAATTTATTTTTATATTGTGGCGGTGTCCTTTCCTTTTCTGGGAATTTATAACGGTGGTGCAGCTCTGTTCCGTGCGGTAGGAGATTCCAAGGTGTCCATGAAAGTGTCATTGGTGGCAAATCTGGTAAATATTGCCGGAAATGCGATCCTGATCTATGGTGCAGGGATCGGTGCTGCCGGTGCTGCGTTGTCCACGTTGTTTTCCAGAATATTGTCGGCTGTGATGATCATAGTGCTGCTTGGAAAAAGTGACAAGATCATAGTGAGCAATCACTGGAGGATCGATACGAAAATCTTGGGAAAGATTCTGTATATCGGTGTTCCCAACGGACTGGAAAACAGTATTTTCCAGATCGGTAAGCTTCTGACCACCAGTCTGATCGCCGGTTTTGGAATGGCTGCTACGACGGCAAATGCCGTAACAGGCAGTATTGCCAGCTTTCAGCAGATCCCTGCCAACGCCATCGGTGTAGCAATGATCACTGTGATCGGACAGTGCATCGGTGCAGGAGAGACAGAGCAGGCATTATATTATCTGAAAAAAATGATGAAAGTAGCATATGCCTGTATGATCCTGTTGGGAATTCCCATGATTATTTTTGCAAGGCCGATCTGCGGAATCTATCATCTGAGTTCGGAGACAATGAAAATAACTGTTTTTCTGTTATGTTACAGCTGTGTATGTTGTATGCTGGTGCATCCGTTGTCCTTTGCACAGTCCAATGCACTTCGCGCTGCGGGAGATGTGAGATTTACCATGATCGTGGCGATCGCTTCCATGTGGCTCTGCCGTGTGGGCATGGCATATATCCTGGGACAGGGTCTGGGACTTGGCGTCATCGGCGTCTGGATCGCTATGACCATGGACTGGGTCGTACGGGCATTTTTGTTCACTAACAGGGTACGTACGGGAAAATGGCTGAAGTATAAGGACCGGCTGGTGAAGTAAAGTAATATAATGCAATCTGGAGAGGAATAGAGGCGCAGTGGACAAAAATATCTGCTGCGCTAAAGTTTTACATTGACAGATTTTGCAATGTGTTTTAGCATGTTTTTATAGAAATTGTAACGGTTCCGCCAGGATCGTTACGCAATAATACATAGCACATCCAAGTGCAGAAATGAGGCAGAACATGAGCAAAAAGCCCTATGCAGAGCGTAATCTGAAATTCGAGACATTACAGTTACATGTGGGACAGGAGCAGCCCGATCCCGTGACCGGTGCCAGAGCCGTTCCCATTTATCAGACATCTTCTTATGTATTCCGCAACTGCGATCACGCAGCAGCTCGTTTCGGACTGGAAGATCCCGGTGAGATCTACGGTCGTCTGGGCAACCCAACACAGGGCGTCTTCGAGCAGCGTATTGCAGCACTGGAAGGTGGTACCGCAGCTCTGGCGGTAGCCAGTGGCGCAGCAGCTATCTGCTACACGATCCAGAACCTGGCAAAACAGGGAGATCATATCATTTCTGCAAATAATATTTACGGCGGCACCTACAATCTGCTGGCGCATACTCTGGTGGACTACGGTGTGACCACCACTTTCGTGGCTCCTTCCGATTATGATAAGATCGAAGCAAGCTTTCAGGAGAACACCAAGGCTCTCTACATCGAGACTCTGGGCAACCCCAACTCTGATGTGGTAGACATCGAGCGTCTGGCACAGATCGCCCATGCACACAAGGTGCCTCTGGTAGTGGACAATACTTTTGCTACTCCTTATCTGGTACGTCCTTTTGAGTACGGTGCAGATATCGTAGTACATTCCGCTACGAAATTCATCGGCGGACACGGCACCAGCTTAGGCGGTGTGATCGTGGAAAATGGTAAATTTGATTGGGAGGGCAGCGGCAAGTTCCCTCATCTGTGCACTCCGAACCCCAGCTATCATGGCGTTACCTTCACCAAGGCAGTACCGGGTGCAGCTTTTGTGACAGCAATCCGTGCAATGCTTCTGCGTGATATGGGCGGATGCATTTCCCCTGTCCATGCTTTTATTTTCTTACAGGGACTGGAGACACTGTCTCTGCGCGTGGAGCGTCATGTGGAGAATGCACTGAAGGTGGTACAGTATCTGAACAATCATCCTCAGGTAGAGCGTGTGCATCATCCTTCCGTATCCACCGATCCGGAGCAGCAGGAGTTGTATAAAAAATATTTCCCGAACGGAGGCGGTTCCATCTTCACCTTCGAGATCAAGGGCGGCAAGGAGACAGCGAAAAAGTTCTGCGACAATCTGGAGCTGTTCTCACTGCTGGCAAACGTGGCAGATGTGAAGTCTCTGGTCATCCATCCGGCTTCCACCACCCATGCACAGTTGTCTGAGGAAGAACTGAACGAACAGGGTATTTACAGCAATACCATTCGTCTGTCCATCGGTACAGAGAATATCGATGATATTATTGAAGACTTGGAAGGCGGTTTCCAGTCTGTTTAAGGAGAGACCATGCTTTCATTAGCTGTTTTCTATTATGGAAAAGCAAAACCGGGAATCCCACTGCGTTCAAGGCAGTGGGATTTTTCTTGTCGGTGCCGGTGATCGCCGACAGCCTTATTTGTCTCCCGTGCGCTGCTCTAGCGGCATGTTTTCTGCGTTGAATGAGAAGACCGGCACCAGGAGCCGCATCGGACTGATTCAGTTCTACTATAACTGGGAAGAAGACAAGAAATATCTATTGGTGGAAATCTACCTTGCAAAACAGAAATAAGTTCAGTATAATATAAACGAAAACCAAAACAGTCAGCTGAAAGGCCGCAGTAATGCGGCTTTTCTAAGATATTTAAGTTAGCACAAACTAACCGCATAACTCTATACAGCGGTTAAACAAAACTAACAAAAAGGAAATGGCAAAAATGCAAGAAAGTGAGAGATGTCCATGAAATACAAGATTGAGAAGAACACCGTACAGGAGACACTGATCATCCCGCTTTATTCCCGAAAGCTATGCTCGGAGTTGTATCCGAACCTTTATCGGGACGCGATGGCGGTACACCTGATCGACCAGATCGACTATGACTTTTCACAGGTGGAGAAAAAATCTCACAGCCTGATGCAGCGTTTCGGTTCGCTGGAGGTTGCCATGCGGCAGAATGACCTTGCGTGGGAGGTACAAAATTATCTGGCAGACCATCCTGATGCGGCGGTGGTCAATTTGGGTTGTGGACTTGACAGTACGGGAAGAGCCTGTGACAATGGCAGCTGTAAAATTTACAATCTGGATTTTCCGGATGTTATCGCCGTACGCAATCAATTACTGCCCGCCGGAGACCGTGAGGAAAATATTCCCTGCAATTTGAATGATACGGAATGGTTTACCAAAATCGACGCGTCTGGCGGGGCGATATTCTTTGCCTCCGGAGTATTCTATTATTTTCTGACGGAGCAAGTCAGGACGCTGGTACAGGCAATGGCTGACAGTTTTCCCGGTGGTGTGCTGGTATTTGATGCGGCGAACCGGACAGCGGTTAAGATGATAGCAAAGACATGGCTAAGAAGCGCTAAAATTCAGGATGTGGGTGCGTATTTTGCGGTTTCGGATGCGAAAAGTGAGATTTCCCCGTGGGACAGCAGATTGCAGGTCACAAGCCGTGGCTATATGCTGGGCTATAATGATCTTCGAGACCCTTCCGTCAGCGGATTATTCCGCTTCCTCGCCAGAACCGGCGACAGAATCATGAAGATGCAGATCGTAAGGATCTGTTTTGGTCAGAGATGAACTGGCAGGAATTAGAAAGTGCCTCTTGACAAATACCCTATGGGGGTATATCTTGTAGAAAAAGGCAAGATACCCCTGCGGGGTATTTTGCGTATGGCTGCAACGAAAGATCCGGCAGCATGTTGCGTGCACTGATATTCAGGCCGGAAACAGCATATGTGTAGAACCGGGAAGATTCTGGAAAATTCGGATTCCGGTGCCGGAGGCTCAGGAAGGGGAAAATTATGGCAGAACAAAAGGAAGAAAAAATGGAAGAAAAAGGCATGGAATGTTGTCATTGTCACCAGAAGGCAACGCCCCGCTCCGAAAAAGAAAAAAAACAATTACAGAACCGTTTAAGCCGCATGGCCGGGCAGTTAAACGGTATCAGCCGGATGCTGGAAGAGAACCGCTACTGCGGTGATATTCTCACACAGGTAGCTGCCGTGGAGAGTGCTTTACAGGCCTTTGGCTATGCAATCCTGAAGGAACATATGGAGACCTGTGTGGTGGAAGAGATCCAGAAGGGGAATACTACTGTAGTAGATGAGGCAGTGGAACTTGTGAAGAAATTGAAATAAGCGGCGGAATGGTCGCAGATAAACCTGTAAATTTGTGCTGCTGCGGTGCATTGAAAGCACCGGAGACTTTGCAGGTCATGGAAAGGCAAGGGTATTATGAAGGAAAGATATCATGTTACGGGAATGTCCTGTTCCGCATGTTCTTCCCATGTGGAAAAGGCAGTAAACAAGCTGGAAAATGTGGAAAAAGCATCCGTGAATCTACTGACAGAGACCATGGATGTGACCTATGACGAGACGAAGATCACTTCGGCGGAAATTATCGATGCTGTGGTGAAAGCAGGCTACGGTGCTTCGGTAATGACCGAAGGCAGTGTGGCAGGTGCAGGCGGACAGAGCACTTCCGGGAATGCGGGAAGTACAGGAAAGTCCACAGCCGATGGCAAACAGGAGCTGCAGCAGAAGCTGGATGCAGACGCAAGAGCCATGAAATGGCGTCTGGGAATCTCCATTGGATTCCTGATCCCGTTAATGTATGTGTCTATGCACCATATGCTGAAAGAATGGTTCGGAATTCCGGTTCCGGCATTTATCGTAAACACGATGCACGGCAATGCCAATGCCATGAATTTTGCATTGACGCAGTTTTTACTGTTATTGCCGATTCTGTATGTGAACCGGAAGTTTTTCTCTGTAGGATTCAAAACATTGGCGCACCGCAGTCCGAACATGGACAGCCTGATCGCTCTGGGATCCGGCGCGGCACTGGTGTACGGCATTTTCGCCATGTACCGGATCAGCTGCGGCCTGGGTTATGGTGACATGGCAGTGGTAGAGCATTATGCCCACGATCTGTATTTTGAATCCTCCGGTACGATCCTGACTCTGATCACCGTTGGAAAATATCTGGAGAGCCGTTCCAAGGGAAAGACCAGTGAAGCCATCACCAGGCTGATGAATCTGGCTCCCAAGGTGGCAATTCTTGTGACCGAGGACGGACAGGAAAAGGAAGTGCCCACGGAGAGCCTGCAGAAAGGCGATATTTTTCTGGTAAAGCCCGGAAGTCTGGTACCGGTGGACGGTATCGTGTTAGAAGGCAACTCCAGTGTGGATGAAGCGGCTATCACTGGTGAAAGTGTTCCGGTGGAGAAACAGGCAGGTGACCATGTGGTCTCCGCTACCGTGAACAAGGCGGGCTTCTTAAAATGTCGTGCGGATCGTGTTGGCGATGACACAACACTGGCACAGATCATCCGTCTGGTGGAAGAGGCCAGTGCCAGCAAGGCTCCCATTGCACAGCTGGCAGATAAGGTGGCTGGTGTATTCGTGCCGACGGTCATGACTATTTCCCTGATCACCCTGATCGTGTGGCTGATAAGCGGTGCTACCGCGGAATTTGCCATTTCCACAGCCATTGCCGTATTGGTAATTTCCTGCCCCTGTGCGTTGGGACTGGCAACACCCGTGGCTATCATGGTGGGAACCGGCGTAGGTGCCAGCAATGGTATCCTGATCAAGACGGGTGAGGCCCTGCAGCAGGCCAAAGAGATTGACACTGTGGTACTGGACAAGACCGGAACCATCACCAGCGGTAAGTTAAAGGTAGAAGAAGCAGGCGGTTATCAGAGTGACTTCCCGATGGATGCCATGATGCAGATCGCAGCAGCTCTTGAGAAAAAAAGTGAGCATCCGCTGGCGGAAGCTGTAGTGGAATGGGCAGAGCAGTTCGGTCTGGCAATTCCCGAGATCGTGGATTTCAAGGCAACCTTCGGCCGTGGCGTGGAAGGTACACTGGCAGCAGAATTCCGCGCGGTAGAATCAGTAAAAAATGACGGCCCTACGGCGGTATTTTATGCCGGAAAACAGAACGACACCACAGATGGCTCTGGCAAGACAACGGAACAGAACCAGATGGCGAGAAATACAGTATCGGGTGCCAGTAGCGTGATAATTCCTGCCGGTACAAAATTCTATGTAGGTAACCTTGCCTTTCTGCAGGAGAATCATATCACTCTGCCGGAGGAAGCCACAGAAGGTCTGAACCGGATGGCGGACGAAGGCATGACACCGCTCCTTGTGGCACAGGAAGGAAGATTCTTAGGAGTCATCGGCGTGGCGGATACTGTTAAGGCCACTTCTTATGAAGCTATTCGTGTCTGGGAGAAAATGGGTGTCAAAGTCATCATGCTGACCGGAGACAACCGCCGTACTGCAGAAGCTGTACGACAGAAGCTGGGTATCTCTGAGGTCGTGGCAGAAGTACTGCCGCAGGATAAGGAGAAAAAGGTCAGCGAACTGAAACGTCAGGGCCATAAGGTAGCCATGATCGGTGACGGCATCAACGATGCCCCCGCACTGGCAGCCGCAGATGTAGGCATGGCTATTGGTGCAGGCACGGATGTAGCCATGGAGAGCGCAGATATTATTCTGATGAAAAATGATCTGCGGGATGCCGTGACGGCCATGAAACTGAGCCGTTCCGTGATCCGCAACATCAAGGAGAATCTGTTCTGGGCTTTCTTCTACAACTGCATCGGCATCCCTCTGGCAGCCGGTGTGCTGTACCCGTCTTTTGGAATCCGTCTGAATCCCATGTTCGGCGCGGCAGCCATGAGTTTAAGCAGTATCTTTGTCGTGGGAAATGCCCTGCGGCTGAGAGGCTTTAAGAGCGGATTTACTCCGCTGAAAACAGGAACGCCGGAAGCAGCCCGGACGGAACAGGAGACAACGCAGGCAGCTGTGGAGGGAGAACAGTGCATACTGGAAGCCCCCGCAGAGCAAAATAGCAAAGAAGAGAAAGAGAGGACAAACACAATGACAAAAGTAATCAGTATCGAAGGAATGATGTGCAACCACTGCACCGGGACCGTACAGAAGGCACTGGAGGCCGTAGAGGGCGTAAAGGCCGTAACCATGAGCCTGGAGCAGAAGAATGCTACTGTGGAACTGGCTTCTGATGTGGCAGACGAAGTACTGACCAAGGCTGTAGTTGACGCAGGATATGAAGTAAAGGGCGTTACCGAAAAATAAAGTGTTACTGTAGGTTACAATAACGGAAAAAGAGAAATGGCGCTGCCAAGATGCCGTGTTTTTGCAAACACGACACCGGACGGCGCTATTTTGGGTCTATAGAGAAAAAAGTGATCCGCAGGTACTTTTCAATGCAATATTTCAGGAATATATGTGGCGTATGGGTCTATACAGAAAAATTTCAGGCATAGATACTTAAATTGTGAAAAATGAGTATCTGGAGAGTGATTTTTCTCCTAACGGCATTAATCTTCCGCGTGAATGGAAAATAATTTTCGAAAGATTCCATATAAAGTTTATAATTTCTTAATTGATTTTCTCTGACTATGTGTTATATTAAATATAGAACAGATGAGACAGAAAGCCTGTGAATCTGTTCGCGAGTAAGAAAATAAATAAAGCAACTATTCAGAGCCTCATTCGCAAAACGCTGTTACACAGCTTCCTTTTTGCTCATTGAGGCTACCTCGCCAAATAAATATTGCCAAAGCTTTATATGAATGCAAGCAATCAACAAAGCTTAGGCAATATTTAATGGCTCTGAATAGTTGCAAATTGCATAACCTTATGTGAGGAGGCGAACGATTATGAATATTGATAAATTTACACAGAAATCCATAGAAGCAGTCAATGGCTGTGAAAAGCTCGCCATGGAATATGGCAATCAGGAGATCGAACAGGAACATCTGCTGTACAGTCTGCTGACGCTGGATGACAGTCTGATCTTAAAGCTTGTGGAAAAGATGGAGATCCAGAAGGATCATTTTGTAAACCGCGCAAAACAGGCTTTGGAGAAGAGAGTAAAGGTGCAGGGTGGTCAGCCTTATGTCGGTCAGTATCTGAACAAGGTACTGGTCAGCGCATCGGACGAAGCAAAACAGATGGGTGACGAATATGTCTCCGTAGAGCATCTGTTCCTTGCCATGATCAAGAATCCCAACAAGGAGATCGCCGAGATCTGGAAGGAATACGGCATCACCAGAGAACGTTTCCTGCAGGCATTGTCTACCGTAAGAGGCAACCAGAGAGTCACCAGTGACAACCCGGAAGCAACCTATGATACATTGGAAAAATATGGGCAGGATCTGGTGGAGAAAGCAAGGAACCAGAAGCTGGATCCCGTCATCGGACGTGACAGCGAGATCCGTAATGTGGTACGTATCCTGTCCCGTAAGACAAAGAATAACCCCGTGCTGATCGGTGAACCCGGTGTCGGTAAGACCGCCGTGGTGGAGGGTCTGGCACAGCGTATCGTCAAGGGCGATGTCCCTCAGGGATTGAAGGATAAGAAGATCTTCGCACTGGATATGGGCGCACTGGTAGCCGGTGCCAAATACAGAGGTGAATTCGAGGAACGTCTGAAGGCCGTACTGGATGATGTGAAGAACAGTGACGGACAGATCATTCTGTTCATCGATGAACTGCATACCATTGTCGGTGCCGGCAAGACCGACGGCGCATTGGATGCGGGCAATATGTTGAAGCCCATGCTGGCCCGTGGTGAACTGCACTGTATCGGTGCCACCACACTGGATGAATACAGACAGTATATTGAAAAAGATGCCGCTCTGGAACGTCGTTTCCAGCCGGTTATGGTAGAAGAACCCACCGTGGAGGATACGATCTCTATCCTGCGTGGACTGAAGGATCGTTACGAAGTATATCACGGTGTCAAGATCATGGATAACGCACTGGTAAGTGCAGCCGTGCTTTCCAACCGTTATATTACCGACAGATTTCTGCCGGATAAGGCCATTGACCTGGTGGATGAGGCCTGCGCCCTGATCAAGACCGAGATGGACAGTATGCCTACGGAGCTGGATGAACTGCAGCGTAAGGTGACACAGCTGGAGATCGAGGAGACCGCTCTGAAAAAAGAGGATGACCGGATCAGTAAGGAACGTCTGGCAGATCTGCAGAAGGAACTGGCAGAGTTAAAGGATCAGTTCAACACTAAAAAGGCACAGTGGGATAACGAGAAGGCATCCGTGGATAAACTTTCCAAACTGCGGGAAGAGAGAGACCGCATGAATAATGAGATCCAGATCGCAGAGCGGGAAGGAGACTATGAAAAGGCCGGCAGATTAAAATACAGCGAACTGCCCGCACTGGAGAAGCAGCTGGCACAGGAAGAGGATAAGGTAGGAGAATCCGATCTGTCTCTGGTACATGAAAAAGTATCGGAGGAAGAGATCGCAAGGATCATTTCCCGCTGGACCGGCATTCCGGTAGCCAAACTGACCGAGAGTGAGCGTAACAAGACCCTCCATCTGGACGAAGAACTGCACAAACGTGTGGTGGGTCAGGACGAGGGTGTGACCAAAGTCACCGAAGCCATCATCCGTTCCAAAGCCGGGATCAAGGATCCCAGCAAGCCCATCGGCTCCTTCCTGTTCCTGGGACCTACCGGTGTCGGTAAGACGGAGCTGGCCAAGAGTCTGGCGGCAGCACTGTTCGACGATGAGAATAATATGGTACGTATCGATATGAGTGAGTACATGGAGAAGTATTCTGTCTCTCGTCTGATCGGAGCGCCTCCCGGATATGTAGGATATGAGGAAGGTGGTCAGCTGACCGAAGCTGTCCGGAGAAAACCTTACAGCGTGGTACTGTTCGATGAGATCGAGAAGGCACATCCCGATGTATTCAATGTACTGTTACAGGTACTGGATGACGGCCGTATCACGGATTCTCAGGGTCGTACCGTAGACTTTAAGAATACCATACTGATCATGACCTCCAACATCGGCGCAAGCTATCTGTTGGACGGTATCAACGAAGACGGCACCATCAAGCCGGAGGCAGAGGCGGCAGTCATGAACGACCTGCGGGCTCATTTCCGTCCGGAATTTCTGAACCGTCTGGATGAGACAATCCTGTTCAAGCCTCTGACCAAGGACAATATCGGCGGCATCATTCATCTGATCATTGCCGATCTGAACAGACGTCTGGAGGATAAGCAGCTGACCATCCGTCTGTCGGAGGAAGCTATGCAGTATATCGTGGACAATGCTTATGATCCGGTCTACGGTGCACGGCCTTTGAAGCGTTATATCCAGAAGTACGTGGAGACCCTGGCAGCCAAGATGATTCTGGCAGATCAGGTAGAAGAAGGCGATACCATTGTCATTACCGTGGAGAATGATCAATTGGCCGCCAAGTGCGAAAAAGGATCGAAAAATCAATAATCTGTAAAATAAAACAGGAGCAAAGATGATGATACTTGTCATTTTTGCTCCTTTCGTTTACAATATAACTCTGTCAAAAACAGGAAAAGAGAGGAAAACGTTATGATACCACAGGATCCCGTAATGTTATTAAGCTTTATAAATTTAAAACTCCGTGATTTCTACGGAAGCCTGAAACAGCTCTGCGATGATCTGGATGTGAAGGAACAGGAGATCACAGATAAACTGGCAGCCATTGACTATCATTACGATGAAGAGAGGAATCAGTTTGTATAATACGAGCAGTACCAATCCCACAGGAAAAAAGGGAACCAGATGCCTGATCTGTACCGGTTGTGGTAGATGTCCAGGAGTGATCCGGGGGATGCAGGTGGTGACGGAAAAGCTGGAACTTCCTCCGTTAACATTACAAAATCCGGACGGTAAACGGCTGATGACTGTGGATATTGGTACCACTACCATTGCCATGCAGTTGTATGACATGACCGGTAAAGTGGTGGACAGCTTTCCCAGTGTGAATCCCCAGGTCAGCTATGGTGCCGATGTGCTCTCACGGATAGAGGCAGCGAAGGATCCGGGAAAAGCGGCAGATATGCAGAAAAAAGTCCGTGACCTCATGGAAAAAGGAGTGCAGCGTTTTTCCAAAAAGCTGCAGCCGCAGGAGACTCTGCAGATGGTCGTTGCGGCAAATACCACCATGACCTATCTGTTCATGGGCTGGAATCCGGAGGAACTGGGCAAAGCACCTTTTACAGTCAGTCATAGCGGCGCAGTGGAGACAGAAATTGCAGGAGTGGCCTGTCATATCATACCGGGATTGTCAGCCTTTGTAGGCGGCGATATTACTGCCGGAATATTGGCCAGTGGAATGCTCGAACAGGAGGCCTCCACCCTGCTCATCGATCTTGGAACCAACGGGGAGATGGCACTGGGAAACCGGCACAGATTACATGCCTGTGCCACGGCGGCTGGCCCTGCTTTCGAAGGCGGAGCCAACCGGGGCATCTGGGGCGCGGATATGGTGAGACTGTTACAAAAACTTCTGGAAGAGGGGCTGATGGACGGACAGGGTCTTTTGAAGGAACCTTATTTTACGAAAGGAGTCCGTATCGGCGATGTGCTGGTGACGAAGGAGTCCGTGCGTGCAGTGCAGCTGGCAAAAGGAGCCATTGCCGCAGGCATTGAGATTCTGGCGGACAGCTATGGCATAAGATTTTCGGACATTTCGAAAGTGGTGCTGGCGGGAGGATTCGGTTATTATCTGGATCCGAAGGCGGCTGTGGCTATCGGGCTGCTTCCGGAAGAACTGGCAGATTGCACGGTGACCGGCGGCAATACGGCACTGAGCGGTGCAGCCATGGTGGGCAGTCGGATCCTTACAGCAGGTGGAAAGCAAACGGCGGAAGGAACATTGCCAGATGGTGGGGATGACCTTCGAAAACGGCAGGAATTGCAGATACGTATCCTAAATCTGGCGGAGGAAGAGAAGTTCCCTGAGACCTTTCTGACGAAGATAAATTTTAACTAAAAATATACAAAAAGCATAACAAATGGCAGAAAATGTTGTTCCATTCTGGTAATTATTATGCTATAATTTTAAATATCTATAACAAGTACCGGAGGGTATTAAATGAGTACGAATGTTGAAAAACCAAAGAAATCTCTTTTTACGGGGAAAAAAGAGACGACTTCCGAAAAGAAGCCGAAGCCTGAAAAGGCAGTGAAGGGAAAGAAGGCATCTGCGGAGAAGAAGCAAAAGGTTCCGAAGCAGAAAAAGAGTGGAAAGAGCTCGAAACTGCTCAGCATCCGCAACAAGATCGTTGTATGTTTCCTGGTGCCTATTGTGTTTATGGTGATCATCGGTGTGTCAGCATACCAGAAATCCGCAGAAGGATTAAGCGAGAAATTCACCGATTCCACATTACAGACGATGCGTATGGCCACGGAAAATCTGAATATGAGCTGTGATTTTATCCGCTCAGAGGGTCTGAAATATGCTTACGATGATGATCTGCGGAAATATTTCCTGGGAATGTTCGAAGATAATCCCGTGGATAAGCTGAATTTCCTGACATCTACGAAGTCCAACCTTCTGTCGGTGCAGACCTCCAACCCGTTCATCAGCCACATGCACATTATTCCCAAGAAGGGAGTAAACCTTCTGTCCACTAAGCTTTCATCCGGTGTGGACGGTTTCCTGGATGAGTACAAGGAAGACGTGGCAAGCGGGGAAGGCAGAAGAAGTATCCCGCAGTGGATCGACAGTCATCCTGTACTGGATGAAAAGGTAACGGAGACCGAAAAAGATTATATTATGGCCTTCGAAATGATGAGCCAGTCGAACAATGCCTGCGTTGTCATCGATATCAAGCCTTCTGCTATTACGGATTTCATGGAAGAGATCGATATCGGAGACGGCAGTATCATCGGATTTGTAACTCCCGGAGGCAGAGAACTGGTTGTTGAGAACGTAGAAGAAGGAAAAGAAAGTGTCCTTCCGGAAGAGGGAAATGTATTCTCCGGACAGGAGTATTATACAGCTGTCATGGATGAGGCAGTAGCGGATGCAGGTACTGCGGAGGTAGATTTCCAGGGTGAGAAGTATCTTTTCATTTACAGCCACAGTGCAGATATCGGCTTTACCACCTGTGCACTGGTACCTATGAGAGTAGTGACCAGTCAGGCTACCGAGATCCGCAACATGACCATCGGTCTGGTGATCCTGGCATGTGTGATCGTAGTGATCGTAGGTATCTTTATCACTGCAGGTATTGAGAATAACATGAGACGCATTTCCAGAAAGTTCGGTGATGTGGCGAAGGGTGATCTGACGGTTACCGTATCTGCCAAGGGACATGATGAGTTCCAGGATCTGGCAGGCTCGGCTACCAACATGATCACGAATACGAAGAAGCTGGTCAATCAGGTAAGCAATGCTACCGGAGAGCTGGAAGTGTCTGCACAGAACGTGGGACAGGCTTCTGAACTGATTCATGAATATTCACAGGATATTACCCGTGCCATCGGTGAGATCAACGAAGGTATGGAAGAACAGTCCAGACATGCACAGGAGTGCGTGGAGAAGACCGATATCCTCTCCAATGAGATCCAGGAAGTCAGCCATGTGGTAGAACGTGTGGAGAAGCTGGTAGGCGAGACGGAAGGCATGATCAACAAGGGAATGGAGATCGTACAGGTACTGGGTGATCGTGCTGGCGAGACAACACAGATGACTGTGAAAGTGAGTGAGAGTATCGAATCTCTTCGCAAGGAATCTGAGATCATCAACAGTTTCGTAGCTACGATCACAGAGATCACAGAGCAGACCAACCTGCTGTCATTGAATGCTTCTATCGAGGCAGCCAGAGCGGGAGAGGCTGGACGAGGCTTCGCTGTAGTAGCAGAAGAGATCCGTAAGCTGGCAGATGATTCTGCAAAGGCAGCCGGCGAGATCCGCAACAATGTGGCCAACATTACAGCCCAGACCCAGAACAGCGTGGAGAGTGCAAGCCAGGCGAAAGCAATGGTAGAACTCCAGACCAAAGCTGTGGAAGAAGTGATCGCAGTATTCCGCGAGATGCAGGAGCGTATGGGCCAGCTGATCGAGGGACTGAAAGATATCGTGGTAAGCACGGAGAAGGCAGACGGTGAGCGTAGCGCTGCTGTGGCAGCCGTGAAGAATATCTCCGATATCATTGAAGAGACCGCAGGCAGTGCCGAGACCGTCAACGATGTGGCCAATAAGCTTCTGAACCATGTGGAGAAGCTGAGCACTACTGCAAGTGTACTGGATGAGAATATGGAAGGACTTAAGAACGAGATTTCCGTATTCAAGATCTGAGTATAAATAAAAAAGTAACATACAGAGGAGATCCGGGAGATGAGAGTCTCGGGTCTCCTTTTTTGCAAGCATGTTTTATTGCGGCAGCAGGAATGGTCACTTTTGAGAATGCATATATTTTCTGTGAAAGCGTGAAACGGACGGCTTGAAATGAAAAAAGTACTGGCGGGAATTCTGATCTTTGACATGCTTCTGGGAATCTTGTGTCTGGCAGTGGGAACGGAACGATACGCAGAGCAGAAGTCATATGGAACCTATATAGAAACAGACACTGGCGTGTGCGGGACATCAGGAGAACCGAAAAAGATCGCGCTGACCTTTGACGACGGGCCGCATCCGAAGTATACGGAACAGCTTCTGGATGGATTGAAGGAGCGGGGAGTGGTAGCTACTTTTTTCGTGACGGGAGAGAATGCGGAGAATTACCCGGACATTATCCGGAGAGAACAGGACGAAGGACATCTGATCGGGAACCATACCTATAGTCACATACAGCTCACTTTCCGCAACCGGGAGACCTTTCGGGAGGAGCTGGTGCAGACCAATGAAATTCTCGAAGAAATCACAGGGGAGAAAATAAGCTTTGTCCGGCCGCCTTACGGCAGTTGGGACAAAAGCTTTGAGAAAGAACTGAATATGTTCCCGGTTCTGTGGAATATCGATCCTCTGGACTGGTGTTCCCACAATGCAGACTGTATTGCGTCCAAAGTGGTGGAGAAGGCGGGGGACGGCGATATTATTCTGATGCATGATTATTATGAGACTTCTGTCACCGCAGCACTGGAAGTAGTGGATATTCTACAGAAAAGAGGCTTTCAGTTCGTAACGGTGGAGGAAATCCTGTTTGACTGAATCATTGTAAAACAAGAGCCACCTGAGTGATAAAATTCGCCGGATCCTTATGCTGGGGAGGACCTTCCAGATAAGTATGCCGTACCGTGCCTGACAGAGACAGATTCTGCGCAGCTGCGTAGGCAGACAGTTTTCTACGGGCATCCGGGAGTGATTCGTAACAGCCGTGATAGAAGATGCCGAGAGCTTTCTGCTCCGGCAGATGCACCACATGTTCTCCCTTGCTGGCAGGAGGTACGGAGATACAACAGGTGAATTCTTCCGGATGTTCCAGATTGTACTCAATGAAAAACATCCGCTTACTGCTGTCGGAGCCGTACAGATGAATGGCTTCCATAAAGACCTCCCGCAGGAATTCTTTGCGTTCTTCCACTCCGTTAAAAGCCCCCTTGCGGCAGTACACCGTCTGGGCGGGGAGGGTAAGAAACTGTATCACGGAAGCAGCCGGGGACGCAGTACGTTGCTTTAACTTCTCGATACTCTGCGTCAGGTCGTCTCGTAAGGCTTCCAGACGTTCGATCAATGGTTCCAGATCCGTGGATCCATTATAATAGGAGGAAATCTCATCCAGGGACAGCCCTAAATTCTGCAGTACCCGGATGGAGCGGATCAGGGAGATGGAATCCGGGGTATAATAGCGATTCCCGGCAGTTCCTTCTTTTTTATCCGGAAGCAGGAGACCTTTGGCTTCGTAGTTCAATATGATTCTTCTGGTGATGCCGATCGCTTTGGAGACTTCTCCGATGGACATCAGTCTTTTTTCACTTTTTCCGTTTTCTTCGTTTGATGACATCAAAAATATGCCTTTCTCAAAATTATCCTTGCATCGTACATCGATGTACGGATATAATTATTGTAATAAGCGTAGAAAAACATGTCAAGACACATACGATAAAACGAATGAGCTGCATCGGTTTGTGCGGCAAAGGAAGAATCATGATAAAAGTAGCTTTTTGTGATGACGATCTGTCAGTACTTAAAGAATTAAGCGTTCTGATGGACAGATATCGGGTAGAACGGAATCAGGATATTACTTATGCAGCATTTCACAGTCCGCTGGAATTGCTGTCGGAAGTAGAGCGGGGGACCCGGCTGGATATTATATTTCTGGATGTTCTGATGCCAGGACAGGATGGAATCAGTGCCGCCAGAGAGATCCGTAAGTATGATACTTCGGTGAAGATCATTTATCTGACATCCTCTTCGGAATACGCTGTGGATTCCTATGAAGTGGGGGCCTATTTTTATCAGTTGAAGCCTATCTGGCAGGAGAGCTTCTACCGATTGATGGATTCGGTACTCAGGGAGTGCCTCAAGAATGAAAAGAACAGTCTGATCCTGCGATGTAAGACGGGAATCACAAGGCTGGAACTGGACAAACTGAAGTACTGCGAGGTAACGGGGAGGAATCTGCTGCTTCACAAAGAAGACGGAGAAGTACTGGACAGCGTTGGTAAACTGGACGATTTGTGCGAACAGTTGAAGGATTATGAATGCTTTGTCCGTTGCCACAGGTCATATATGATCAATATGGATTATGTAAAGAGCATATCTAACAAAGCTGTGATCCTGTCGGACGGTACCCAGATCCCGATTCCGCATGGAAAATATTCGGAACTGAAAGACAAATTTTTTTCCTATTTTTTTCGTAAAAACCAGACATTTTTAGCATAAAACGACCGGAGAATTTTTTCTCCGGTCGTTTCATGTCATATTTGGGTCGATTGGTGTCAAAAACGGTCATAAATGGAAAAAATAAGGTACACTATCTTCAGACAACAGAGAACTGTTGTAAGAAGGAGGAAACAATTATGAAGAAAAAATATTTTGCATGCGCAATGGGACTGGTACTGGCATTGTCTTTGACAGCCTGCGGTGAGGAAGAGGTAATTGTGGAGAACACCAACGAAGAAGTGACCCAGGAAGTACAGACCCAGGAAGTACAGACCCAGGAAGTACAGACCCAGGAAGTACAGACCCAGGAAGTGGCAGAAGCTCCCACAGAGACTGTAGCAGAGACAGGTACAGAAGCAGAGGGCGGTCCCCTGTTACAGGTGGCAGTTATGGAAATCCCGGATCTGAGTGGTACGGAATGGAACTTTGCCGGCGGTATGATCGATGGTGTTGAGATGGAAGAAGAGGATCTGAACGCAACACTGGAGACTTATGGCGGTACCTTACAGCTTGTATTTGGTGAAGACGGTGCAGTTACCATGGTACAGGGCGGCGGAAATGCAGAAGGTACTTATGAGTATTCCGATGACAACACAGCTATCAAGATGACACTTGATTTTGGTGGAACAGAGGTTACCTATGCCGGATTTTTGTCTGAGGTGGGAGATACTGTAACACTGATCGCTATGTCTGATATGAATGGTTATGACGGACTTTATTTTGTACAGTAAGATAGTTTGAAAAGATCTTAAAAAGACGAAAAGGGGAGGGAGAGTTAACGATGGAAATTGTGATTATCGTGTTGCTGCTTGCCTCCCTTTTTGGTGTCTGGCTATTGTCGGTGCGGCGTAAGCTGGAGACACAGGAAGAAAATATCCGGAATGCCATGTACCAGACTCTGGTACAGCTCTCCGCAGAGCGGGAGGCACTGGAAGGATTGGCGGAGTTTCTCGGACAGACCATGGATGCGGAGACTTTCCGGAGAATGAAACATTCGCTGGAGAGTGCACAGACTGCCGGAGAGGCCGGACTGCCGGAATGGGTGGCAGAACAACAGAGAGAATTATTGAGAGTACAGAAAAAAATTGCAGAGATCTCGGAAAGCATGCCGCTTTTGCAGGCACAGGAGACTTATCAGAAGTACTGGAAAGCAGCAAAAAGCTATGAACATATGGTGGAGACCAGTGGACTGATTTATAACGATTCCGTGGAAAACTACAATAGCATGCTTCACAGAATACCGGATCGTATCGCAGCGGGAATCTGCGGGGTTCACCGGAAAAAGTTAATTGAGATCATGTAATCCACATACATTCTTAAGGAGGGTAAAACGATGGGATTATTTACAAACAACAAAAAGTTATGTCCAATCTGCGGAAATCCGACACCGAGACTGCTGGCATCCGCAGTGGAAGGGCAGAATCTCTGTAAGGAGTGTGCAGCCAAGATCGATCTGCCGGATGGTGTGTTGAATTCCATGACGCTGGATGATTTTCGGGAATATATCAAGTGTTATGATGCCAACAAGCCGCTGCGTGACAGCTTCACAGAGACTTACCGTTATGATTTCGGATTTTTCAAGGGAAGCCTGGTACTGGATATGGATCACCAGCTACTGCGACTGGGAGTTGTTGACGGAGCATTTGCCATGGAACCCTCTGCCATTAAGTCCTTCCGTATTCTGGAGGATTGAGAGGTACTGTACGAAGGAGAAAAGGGGAACTTCCGGAGCTACAAGAGCAATATTAAGGAGCGTTTAGATGAGTTAAAACCCAGAATCGACGAATACAGAATGCTGCGGCATCAGTATGAGATGATGGAAGAAATGCGTCGTAACATGGAGGACAGCAGAAGAGACGATAACTTCAGAAGAGATGATCCGGATTACAGAGACCGTATGACCGAGCCGGACTTTAATATTCCGAATCCGGTGGAGAAATTCGCTGTGGAGATCACACTGGATCATCCTTACTGGAAGAGTTTCTACAAAGAGACAGGAGCACCGAAGTTCGATTCCAATCAGCCCAGCACCATCGACTATCTGGATGATTATACCCAGAAGACAGAAGGATTGCATGCACTGGCACAGAACCTGATGCAGATCATCGATCCGCAGGCACAGGAACAGGTAATCGATCCCCACGCCTCAACCCGGAGTACGCAGAGTGCACCGCAGGCCGCACCGGTACAGGCAGAGGATCCCACCGTGGCACTGCCTAAGTATAAGGCACTGCTGGATGCAGGTGTCATTACGGCAGAGGAATTCGAAGCGAAGAAGAAACAGCTGCTGGGACTGTAAACCTGATTTTACAAGAATACGGATTGGAAGTGATATGTTGTGAAGTGTAGATGTCAGATTTCCCAAAACAGTGTTGTTTAGCGGAAACCTCCATCTGCTAATATAACACAACATAGGCGGCTGGCTCATTTGTGGTGAATGATAGATTGCAGATGTTGTATTAAGAAGGTGATACTCTTTTAATTGAAACTGTAAACATTTAGCACAAAGGAAGGAGCAGCGTATGGAGTTAACATATCATTGGGAAGGCGATGTATTGATTCCAGATTTGGAATTGGAAGATGGAAGCAATTATCAGATTGGCAAATATGGCAGAATGCGACAGAGGTATTTGTTTGAAAATCATCATGCCATGTATACACATCTGGTTCTTACGGAAAAATTGTGGAAACATCTGGAAGAAGTAGATATGGAATGCAATGACATGATGGATATGCTTACGGTAAGAATGGCTGAGCGTGAAAGTGTGACGGAGCACTTGAAGTCAGTAGATCAGCTCGGATGGGTGCGGAAGATGAATAACATCCGGAGCAGAGCAGAGGAAGTAGTGTTGCATGATCTGATTTATAGATAAGAATAAAGCAGGAATCGTCATGGTTCCTGCTTTGTCTTACCATATATACGAGAATGGAGCTATTGGTTGTTATTATCATTCTCATTGACTGCTTCATCTAGCAGTAATCGAGATTCCAGCTCATCCGTTGAAGGCAGTAATGTTGCAAGATTTTCTGGTAAGAAATTCGATAATTCGTATGCTGAAATTGCTATTGGTTTGTTGGAACTGTTAACAGCATATTTGGCTAATACATTATTTTTTTCTTTGCAGATGATCAAGCCAATAGTTTTTCCATCGGAATCCATTTTGACAATATCGTCAACAATGTTTATATAAGTACCTATCTGACCAATATCACGAGATTTGAATTCTTTTATTTTGACCTCTACTACGACATAACAATGTAGGTTTAGGTGGTAGAATAACAAATCAATATATTCCTCTGTGCCTTCTATAGGTAAAGGGTATTCTCGACCGACAAAGGCGAACCCTTTTCCCATTTCAATTAAAAGATTCATAACCTTTTCGGTCAGGGCATCTTTTAATTCTTTTTCGTTATAGTCACGATTTAAAGCAATAAAATCAAAATTGTAAGGATCTTTTGTTATTTCCTGAGCTAAATCACCGGTGTAAGCCGGTAGTGTTGTTTGAAAATTACTTATTGCCTTGCCTTGGCGTTCATATAGATTAGTGTCAAGGAAGTTTAGAAGAACAGCTCTTGACCAGTTATTCTTTATTACTTCATCAACGAAGAACATTGCTTTTTCGGGTTCATCTTTGCATTTATCAACAATTAATTTTATATGTCCCCATGGAATGGCATATATTTCTGCCCCAACTTGAGGCAGATTTGTAGCCTCCGGTAATTCTGCCCCAAGTTGGGGCAGAATTTCACCAAATAAATTGTAGTATCTTTTCATGTATCTCAAATTAGTGGTTGAAAATCCTTTTGCACCTGGGAACATCTTTTTTAAATCTTCACTTAAAGTTTCAAAAAAAGCACCGCCCCATTTGCTTTCAGCCTGCATGTTAACGATATCCTTGCCGATTGACCAGTAAAACCTAAGCAACTCGTCATTAACCTTGATAGATGCTTTTATTTGTGTATTTTTAAATCTTTTTTTAACATGTTTCAGCCATTCGATATAATCTTTATCAATTCTAATCATATTGTCCATAGTATTTCCTCCAGATATGTCATTTATTCATTATTCATCTGTTTTATTTTTCTTAGCCCTTGTCTTATAGACATTATACTGATTCTTGCATTTCGGAGAGCAGAACTCATTTCCCTTACGGCTTGCGATAAATGCCCTGCCACAGTGCTTACACAGCTTCATATCGCAGTCAGAATCCGTAAGCATAAAAGAAAAGCACATCTGGATCATGACGAGCAGGGAATGGAAGTTCCATACGATAACCGGGGCATTTTCCGCTAATGAGATATGGTAAGTCGGGGATATTCCGCCAAATGCAGACATACCCTGACGATACAGTTTTTTTGTCTGTTCATCAAGACTGTCGTAGTCCATATAATATAAGAAACTTGTGGTAAAGGTAAATGCCCAGTCGGAAAATTCTTTCACCAGCCAGTCATAGCGTTCTGCATATTCTTTCTGAAAACTCATCGTAACAGCCTGTGGATTCTTTCCCGTTGCAAGTGCGATTGCAATGCCATCCTTGTCGGATACCGACCAACTTGATTCTACCCCTTTTTTGTGAAAATCCATCTTATCAAACGGATAAAAATAATCGAGATAACTTTCTGTTGATAGAGATTCTTCTTTAATAAAATGGTTTTTTGGAAGATATACAGATTCATAGGTGATAAATTCCGCAGTTGTCGGAAGTGCAGTCATAAAGCCTAAAAATCCGTAGGAATTGATGAAACGAAGAACCATACTTTTCAGTTCATCTTCTGGTGCTTTATGCATGACCTGCAAACCGATATTGACAGCAGCCAGTACAAGTGATTCTGCATCTTTCATAGGGTTATACATTTCTGGTTTGGCATCCGCAGATACTACAATATACAAAGTTCCATCTTCGGCAGTGCGGTATTCATAACTGCTGTACCGTATCCATGGGGAACTGGTATGTTCAAATAGATTTTTCATGAAAAGCCTCCAATCTGATTTCACTGGAATCAGAGCAATCGTCTGAAATTCAATTCGTATAACTTCTATATAAAGAAACTGTAATCTATTAACAATTCTATTCGATTACACATTATAGGTCAAGGGTTATCATTCTGAAATTTCAACGCAATTTTTTTTGACAAAACATTAAAAGTATCATATTACCCTGTTATATATTTCAGGCAGCATAGTCACTGTTTTTCAGAATTCTTTTCGTCTTTAGTTCTTACCCCGTTTTCAAAAAAATATTTTTCGTCCAATGTAAGTGTCCAAGGCAGATGAAGCAGCCTTGTTTCGAGAGCAGTCTTATATTTCTTTCTTATCTGCTTTATGGCAGTTTCCCTTACACCACGCACATTGCGGTCTGTTTTTCCATTCAGCTCAGCGTATTGGAGAGTGGAGTATGACCGGACAATCACATAGTACAAAAGCTGTTTCTGGTGTTCTTTCATATTCTTTAATATCAGGCATAAATCCTGACTGCGTACAAGCTCATGGATGTAATCCGGCTCATCAAAGATATAATCAATAAAATCGCCGGCAAGTATCTGTTGCCACAGTACCATGTCATAGTTGGCATTACCGGGCAGGACATAATCAGAGGCGTGCCATTCAAGCGGTACTTCAGAGCGTCCGATTTCATGGTATCGCTCTCTGCGTTCCCTGTTGTCATCAAGTTTATCCCACCACGATATAACATTTGCGAATTCTTCCTCGGTTCGTGCACTTTCTTCAAGACGGCTGATTGCCAATGCACGAGCTTCCCTGTGCAGCATAGTTTTCTCACTGGAAGAATCGTTGTATTCCGGTATTAAGTTTTGTTTGCGGAAAGCTTTTAGTTCCTCATATTTTGGCAATTTAATCAGTCCTTAAAAATTTTTTTCAAAAATAATTTCAAAACACTTCCGATTTTGTAGCCGTATTTCTCCTATTAGTGAAGAGAGTAATTCTTTTTATCACTAAAGCAATTACAGAAAGGAGCAAAAAGGCTATGAAGTATGGATAAATAAAAGCTTCGGTTACACGAAACGGAAGCATGAAACAATTATAATTTTTATCAGAGAGAAAGGCAAGGATTGATTATGGAGGCAGAAAAACTAAATAATGGCAATAGAAAGTCCGGCTCATGTGAAGCTGGATTTTTTTATCGCAGGATTGGTGGGACAGTTTACAAAATCAGGGTATTAACGAGTGAAAACAGTACAGATACCTTTTCGGACAAGATTTCCCATATTATTTCAAGAGAGGTGCTGACAGAGAAAGCGGATTATGATAAGATAGAGCTACCACAAATGAGTCAGTTGCCGGAAGGGAGTTCGGCATGAACAGAACCAGACAGACAACTGACAAATCGAAAAACAGAATAACTGCTCTTTATGAGCGATTCTCAAGGGACGATGAGCTTGCGGGAGACAGCAACAGTATAGTGAACCAGAAGAAAATGCTGGAGGACTATGCAAAGAGTAATGGATATACCGATTTGGTGCATTTTACAGATGACGGATATTCCGGTGGAAATTTTGACAGACCGGGATGGAAAGAAATGCTCCGGCAGATTGAGGACGGAAGCATTGGCACAGTCATTGTAAAGGATATGAGCCGAGTCGGCAGGGATTACCTACAGGTAGGATTTTACACGGAGGTATTCTTTCGGGAAAAAGGTGTCCATTTCGTTGCTATCTCTAATGGTGTTGACAGTGATATCAACACCAGCAGCGAATTCGCCCCTTTTTTAAATATCATGAACGAATGGTATCTGCGTGACTGCAGCCGCAAGATAAAGGCAGTATTGCAGGCAAAGGGCAGGGACGGGAAACCAATTACCAACAATCCACCATACGGATATATCAAAGATCCGGAAGATAAGAATCACTGGCTCATTGACGAGGAAGCTGCGGCAGTTGTCCGCAGGATATTCCGGATGGCAGTTGAGGGAATCGGACCATATCAGATTGCAAGGATACTGACTGAGGAAAAGGTGGAAAAACCTTCATATTATCAGGCAAAGCGGGGATATGGATGTTACAAGAACCGGTGTGATATGTCAAAGCCATATGAATGGGCAGGAGTAAGTGTCGTAAGAATGCTTGAAAAACCGGAATATATGGGAGATACTGTGAATTTCCGTACAAAGAAGCTTTCCTATAAGGATAAGACTGCTGTAAGAAATGACAGTGACGAGATAGTGGTCTTTACGGATACCCATGAGGCGATCATTGACAGAAAAACATGGTATATGGTGCAGGAGCTTAGAAAGACCAAACGCAGGATAAACACAGAGGGCGAGACAAATCCGTTTGTGGGTAAGATTTTCTGTGCGGACTGCGGTGGAAAGATGCATTATCGTAATGAGGGAAAGCGTGCCGGAAGAAACTGGAGAGGACTGCCGGATGGCAGTGTCAGAACAACTCCAGCCTGTTATAACTGCGGCAATTATAATAACAGCCATGACCAGTCAGGAAAGGTCTGCTGTTCGCACAATATACAGGCAAAGGTGATTGACCAGCTTGTGCTTGAAACCATTCAGTATGCGTGTAAAAGTGTAAGGATGGATGAGAGAGCATTTGTCGAAAGCATCCGCAGTGCATCAGAAATCCGGGAACAGAGTGAGGCGAAGAAGCTGAAGGCTGCGTTAAAGCATCAGGAGAAGCGGTATGCAGAGCTTGATATCCTTCTTAAAAAAGTGTATGAGGACAATGCCCTTGGCAGACTGCCTGACAAAAGATATGAAATGCTATCGGCAGGGTATGAAAAGGAACAGGCAGAACTGGAGCAGTCCATTAAGACATGCAGGGAGCAACTTACGCAGTATGACGAGGATACAGACCGGACGGAGGAATTTCTGGCACTAGTCCATAAATACACGGATATCACGGAATTAACACCTGTCATCATCAATGAATTTGTGGATAAGATACTTGTCCACAAAGCGGAAAAGATTGATGGCGAGCGTGTGATGGAGATAGAGATTTACCTTAACTTCATCGGTAAAGTGGAACTTCCGGCACAGGAACTGACGGAAGAAGAACTGGCTGAAATAAAGGAAAAACAAAGACTTCGTGAGCGCAATGCCATGTATCAGAGGCGGCGCAGGGCAAAGTTCATGCCAAAAACAAAAGCAATCCGTGCAAAGGTGCAGGAGGCTGAGATAAAAGAAGCTTTGGAGAATGCGAGTGCAAAAGCGGAAAAACTGCTTATGGCAGATAATGATACGCATATCGCAGAGGTAGTTGCCGGGGAAAACAAAGTATATGTTGATACCGGGATTTTCCCAACAGCAGAAGAGGTAAAAGAAAAATATGCAATTTAAGAAAGAGAGGATTTTATTATGACAGAGAAAATCAGAGAATATAAGATGAACGGGAGTCTGATTATTGGAGTAGATGCAGGCTATGGTAATTTTAAGACCGCAAGAAGGGTATTTCCGACTGCGGTAAGTGTGAGTGATAAGGCTCCGGTATTTGCCAGAGACTTTATTGAATGGAATGGCAGATACTATATCATCGGGGAAGGACACAAAGGATTTGTTACAGACAAAGTGACAGATGATGATAACTATGTGCTTACAATGGCGGCAGTTGTGAAAGAGCTGGAAGCAAGAGGCTATACGGACAGAAGAAATGCTGTCCGTATCCACCTTGCGGTAGGACTTCCGCTGAAATGGGTGCAGGCACAGAGAGATACCTTCCGGGATTATATGATGAAAGAGAGAATTGTAAAAGTCGGCTACAAGGACAGAATCTATGAAATGGAGTTCACAGGCTGTACGGTAATGCCGCAGTGCTACTCTGCGGTAGCGGAGAACCTGAAAGACTTCAAGGGAATGAACCTTCTTGTGGATATCGGAAACGGAACAATGAACCTGATGTATCTGAACAATGGCAGACCTATGGAAAGCAAGTCCTGGACAGAAAAGCTGGGAGTGTATCAGTGTGAGAAAGCTATCTTAAATAAGGTTCGTGATAATACCGGAACGGAACTGATGCACGAGGTAATTGAGAATTTCCTCCGCACTGGGGAGACAGATATTGCACAACCATATGCAGGTTTGATGGTGGAAGCTGCAAAAGAGTATGCAGTGCAGATTTTCCAGAAGCTGCGTGATTATGAGTACAATGAGCAGATGATGAGGCTGTATGTTATGGGCGGTGGTGCAAGGATTGTAGAGGCATTTGGCGAGTATGATATGGACAGAGTGACATTTGACCATGATATCAGAGCTAATGCAAAGGGGTATGAGTATTACTGCTATATGATCTTAAAGCATCAGCAGAGAAAGAAGGCGATGTAAATGGCAGAAAAATCATGGAATAAGAATGTCCGATTTAACCGGAACAGTGAGAGTGCAATGCAGGCATGGAGCCTGCTTCACTCTGATGAGGTGGAAAAAGAGTTTAAGTCACAGAATGAATTTGTTATCTGTGCCATCAATGACTATTACGAAAGGCATCTGCGAAAAAAGCGTGATCCGTATCTTGAAACAAGGGAAAAAGAAGATGCTTTTGTGGAACGCATCGTAGCGCAGGTGGCTGAAAAAACATTGGCAAATCTTCCGACACTGGCGGGAATGTATCTGATTCAGCAACAGGCAGTGCTTACGGCAGGATTTCAGAGCACTGTGGCAGGTGCAAATGCAGGTATGCCGGTAATGCCAAGCCCTGCAAATGGCAATGGAAATGGCAGAATTAAGCAGGGGCATACTGCCGAAGCGGTTCTGGGGGAATCAGCAGAGGAAGAACCGGAGGATAATGAATTTCTTGATTACAGCTTTGGTGTGTAAAGCAAAAGTGCAGAAGATTCTATGGGATGAAGGCTATAAAGCCGGAAAATATTGATACCACCTTTGCAGGTGGCAATATTTATCCGGTGGGGGTTCTTAGGGGGCTGTGCCCCTTAAGCAGGTAGCACCGATGGTGAAGACAATGAGGAAGAAAAAGGAAGCGGGGATGCCGTAAGGCATTTTCGCTTCCTTTTTTTGACGAGTTGGCAAGCCAGCGGTACTACCTGCCTATATCATCCCAACCACATCGAAACACAGGAGAGAGATTTCTTCTGGCAAAAAAAGAGATGTGGGAAAGCCAGTCGGAGCGGTAAGCGCAGAATGGCTTTCGGAAGTCTGCTGTGTTTTTTACAGCAGGCTGACAGATGGGATGATGTGCCCTGCCTGCGGAGAATTTCTAAACAATGGCTGCGGTACAGCTTAAAAGCGGCAGCATATGGCAATAATAATGTGGCGGAATGTAGCCGGAATTACAGATATAGCTATATCCATACAAAAAAGTGGAGCCACAGTCAAAGAAAGAGGGCACACCCGCAGTAAAGGGTTATATCATCAGGCAGATATGTAGCCAGATGGATATAAAAACAGAATAACAGGATGCAATGAGCAGATATGTGATGTATGTCATGTGTCTGCTTTTTTCATGTGACAGGAAGTGACTATTACACTTTTTAGACAGATAGGAGGACTTATATGGCAAACAGAGCAAGAGACAAGGTTATCTACATTCGAGTGGATGAAGCATTAAAAAAGAGATTTGACAGGATAAAGGAAGCAAGCGGATATAAGGGAAATGCAGATTTCCTTAACTATCTTCTTGATGTATATGACGGAAAGCGTGTGGATGGTGTGACACTAAAGGATATCCGGGAGCTGCTGGCACAGGCAGTGCATGAAATGAAGAAACAGGGAGTCAATATCAACCAGATTGCTTATACCATCAATATATATCCGGGAGTGTTCTCGGATATTCAGTTTCAGGCAACCAATGTATTTTTAAAGAAGATAGAAGACCTGCTGTTGAAGATTACAGAGAAGTTGTTATGAGATAAAACGACAGCAGAAACAAGTATATAAACAAGAATAAAGAGGAAAGAGAGGTACATTGTAATGGGCGATGTATATGGCAATGTAAATGTGAATTACAGCTATTGCAAATCGGTGGCACAGCTGAAAAGTGCTGCCGATTATATTTTAGGCAGAAGAAAAGAGCAGGTGGAAGATGGTGTGGTAAAGACAGAACCACACCTGTATAAAGCTTTCGGCTGTAACCGAGATAACTTTGCAAACAGCCTGCTTATAACAAGAAAGATGCATGACAAAAGGTACAGCAGGTATAAGCAGAAGGAGATACTGGCACAGAAGCTTTCGATATCCTTTCACCCGGAGGATAATGACAGACTGACCTATGAGCAGGCATATAAAATAGCAGAGGATTTTGCGAGGGAGTTCTTCTGTTCAAAAGGATATGAGGTATTGCTTGCAGTGCATACAGATACAGCACATACACATGTGCATTTTCTGGTGAGCAACTGCAATGTGAAAGATGGAAAGTCCTTCAGACGGGGACCGGCAGAGCTGAAGGAAATGTGCAGATATTTCGGGGAACAGTGCAGGAAGCGTGGACTGGTTCATTCGTATCGTGACAGCTATTATGTAAAGGATAAAGACAGGGAGCGCCAGAGCTTCGCAGAATATCAGATGAAAAAGCGTGATAAGCTGTCGTTTCGGGAAGAAATAAAGGTGCTTCTGCGAAATGCCATGAACAGACCGGAGAATAAGACTTTGCAGGATGTGATTGATTATGCGAAGGTGTATTATCTGATGGATGTTCGGCTCCGGGGCAATACCATATCCTATGCCCTGAAATACAGGACGGATAAAAAAGGAAAGCCGATGGCGGTCAGAGGGAGCAGGCTTGGTGCAAGATTTACTGTCGCAGGGATAACTGAATATCTGAAAAAGAAGGAAAAAAGCAGACTGGAGTATGAACGCATAAAGGCTGATATCGAGCAGGAATCCGGAAGATATGATGATTATGCGGAATGGGATATATCTGATGTTAAGGAAAGTGTCGGTATAGATACAGCAGGGAGTGTTCAAAAGGAATATGAAAAGCCAGAAGGGGATATCAGTGTATATGAGGGCTTTGACCGGTTCTGTGAGAAAGAGAACATTCGTGATGACGAGGAGGAAGTGTTCTATGGTGCTGCGTTTGATGAATTTAACCGGGAGTGGCAGGGAATAGCATTAGAAGAACAGACAGAACCGACTTCCCATAAAGAAGAGCAGGAGATACCACCAGATTATACGAAGATGTCCATACAGGAGCGTGTCAGACAGCTTCCGCCGCCAACAGAGGACACGTCACAGGAGTTTGAAGCATATAAGAACAGGATGGGATATGATGCGGCTAAGATGAAGAGTATCCGTTATAAGATGAGTGTATATGATGAATTCTTAGAGGAACTGGAAGCCAGAAAGAAATACCATGGAACGAAAGCGTATGGCAGACAGAGCACGAGGAAGCGTGACAGAGGGGAAAGGTAAAAATAATTTTGATGATCATACCATATCGGCAATTATAAAAAGTGCCGATATGGTATAATAGAAAAACAAAAGTTATTACAGGGAGGAGATTGGATTGTTAGAAGTAGTGATATGTGATGATGATAAGGAAGATCTTGACAAAGCGACGCTGATGTTGGATAAGATTCTTTCAGAATATCAGGTTCAGTATCAGATACGGTCGTTTCTGTCGGCGAATGAGCTGCTGAACAGTAATGACAAGATTGATATCGGAATACTGGATATTTCCATGGAAGAACTGGGCGGAATTACGCTCGGAAGAAAGCTGAAAGAAAAAAATCATGATATAAAAATTATATACATCACCAGTTATGAAGAATACATGGCACAGGCGATTAATAAGGTACATGCGTTTTCTTTTCTGTGTAAACCGATCAATGAAGAAGAAATGAAAACGCAGATTATGGAAATTCTGGGGCAGGAGAAATATCCGGAAATAGAAAAGGAATTTGAAATACTAGATGAATCAGGAACAAAAGCAGGTTGTGTTTGTTTGAAATTAAACGAGATATTATATTTTGAGTACATAAAAAGATCCAGAAAAGCAGCAATTATTATGGAAGATTGCAGATATGAATGTGAATGTACATTTGAAAATCTTGTGGAAGAATTACATCCATATGATTTTGCGGTAAATCACAGAGGCTGTCTTATAAATGTGAGACATATTGAGAAGATACAGGGATTTCATATTTATCTGGACAATGGGAAAGAACTGTCCCTTGCACAAAAAAGAAGCTCTGATTTTCGGGAAGAAATGAATAAATTTTTGCAGAAAACCCAGAGGAGAGAATAGAAGATGGATAAGATTTTACTTGTGATATGTAATGGACTTTCCTGTTTTATTATCTGTACAATTCTTTTTCAATTTATGAATGAAAGATATAAGAAAAGTTACAGCAATAGAACTTTGTATATAGCGGCAGAGATAGCGATGGGAATTACTGCATTTTACATAAATATGCTGAACTTTGCAATATTGAATCTGCTGATATGGTTTGTTGGAGTTGGTGTAACGGTATATTTTCTGTATTACGAAGATGCAGACAGACCAATCCGCAGAATTACTGAGAGTGAAGTACTGGTTTTATGTATGTCTGTATGTGAAACGCTGGGAGTGCTTCTGTTACACTGTTTTTTGCAGATTGGTGGAATTTTAAATATTGATGTTGTCATGCAATATTGTCTGGAAGTGGCATTTTCAAAGATAGTGCTGATTTTCCTATACTATGTTTTGATAAACAGATTGATAAAAAGGACAGAGGCAGCCTGTTCCAGAGAACAATATATCATATATGGAATCATGTTTTTTTACAGTCTGGTCAATATGCTTGTGATTGTGCAGAATTTTAGGGATGGGCAGAAAAGCTATCTGTCAGCGGTAAATATGGGGTGCATCGTTTTAGCTGACCTGTATCTTTTGTATTATGTCAAAATGGCAGACGAAAAGAAACACTATGAAAACCGCGTAAAGGCATTGGAGCAACAGGCAAAAATGCAGTATGAGTATTATCTGGCACAGACTGAAAAATATAATCAGACAATACGGATATTACATGATGTGGATAAGCATATCAGGGCTATCGAGAATTTGTATGGAACAGAGAGGGAGCATACGGCTGGCGAATATGCAGAGGCAATCAGAAGTACACTGGCACCACTGATTCCTATGTCTTACACAGAGAATCCGATATTGAACATTCTGCTGACAGATAAAAATGCTGTCATGCAGGAGAAAGGGATACATTCGGACATTAAGATAGACAATGTAGAATTATCTTACATAGAGCCGATAGACATAACAACTATTTTCGGAAATCTGCTGGACAATGCGATTGAAGCTGCTGCAAATGTTGACGGAGAAAAATACATTTTTATTAAAATCAGTGCCTATCATAAGATGACGGTAGTTCATATAGAAAACAGTTGTGGAAATGTAAAATGGAAAAAACGTATGCCGGTATCAGATAAGGGAAAAGGCAGGGGGATAGGACTCTTAAATGTGAAACAGAGCATAGATAAGTATGATGGGAATTTACAATTAAAACAGGATGGAAACAAATTTGTAGCAGATTTGTTTCTGAATTCGTAAAAAGGGCGGTTTCGTCCTTTTTTTGTGCTCAAATCGTAGTTGGTGCAAAAAAATCGTAGTTGGTGCAGAACGTATAAAATATGAGAAGAATAGTGCCGATGAAATTATAAAAGAATGGAACATGATATAAGTCATATTAAGGATATAGGTGATATTATGAATATTTTTTTTAATAGTCGAATTTATACCAATCAGTCATTCATTAATACGCTGTATGGGCAACAACGAAAAACTACAAGAAGTCAAGATGCAGGTTGCAGCGGTACAAGAGATACTTTAACGATAAGCGCATCAGGAAAGGAAAAGCTTGTAAAAAATACAAACGGAAGAACACATAATACAAATGTTGACAAAAGCATTGACTTAAAATCCTATATAGCTTCAGCCCAAAAAACAAATCAAAAAATAATTGATAATGCAGGGACACAGATTAATGCGAAAACAAGTGAATATATGAGTACAGGTAAGGCTTTTAGGGGAGCATTAACGGAAAAATATTCAAAGCTTGCCGCAGAAGCAAAAACACATTCCAATCCTGAAAATTATATTCATGCCAAGTATTTTGATAAGAGTTCAGATTATTATGAGACTAATTTGACCGATACAGAACGAAGGATTGCATATAATTATGAAATACAGATGTGGCGAACAGGAAAGATAAATGGTGTAAATTATCAGGATTCTTTGTTTAGGGGAATTGAAGTAGATGGTGACAGTGTAGATTCGGATAAAATTCAATTTGAAAGAGCATTGGTAAATTCGCAAATTTCAAATATTTTAAAGCAGGCTGGTGTAGATACATCTTCTATTACGAAAGATTGTACTTTTACTGTTGATCCATATAGTTATGAAATAACGGTAGACGGTGTAGATGAAGAAACAAAGATGCGGATGCAAAATGCATTAAATGTGGGAGATAACGGAAAAAATCTCTATAAGCATATTTACTATTGTTCGACACAAGATGGCTGCGAAAGCACTCAGATAACAAAAGAATCAAAAATGAAATACGAAGCATATCATCAGGTGTATAGTTATACGGGATATGAATTAGATAAGCTTGAGGAGAAAAATGGTACATATTACACAGAGTCAGGAGAGGACATATTGGATTTAGTTAATCATGCTGTTGAAGATACTGGAAAGGTTCCAAAAGAGTATAAGCAGCAGATGAAAAATTGGATACATGATTTAGTTTCGACTATGTCAGTAAAAGGCTGGAATAATGTGTCAGATATGACTTTGAGCATCCTATATGGTAAAGGTGGGTTAAAGGATATGAAACAGTTAATATCCTATCAATGTGATGCTGATAATAGGAAAAGGGCATGGTATTCTGTGACTTAGAAACAATAGTTACTTAACGAAAAGCGGAGTTTAAACATTTGATGCATTGGCAGAAAGGTAAAAACATGAAAATATCTAATTATATCTAATTATATGGATAATGCAAATCTGATAATGAAAACAAACGCTAATAAAATTCAGAAAGAAAATAGTCAGACAATGGATATACAGAATTAGACGAGAAATGACGAATAAAAAGATAAATAGTATTTATGAGGCGGAAAGATGGAGGATGTTTTATGAATGTAACTGGAGTAGGAAGCACCTATAATTTCATTTATAACACAAAGACAGGTAAATTATCTACAAAAGATGGCAGCAAAAATGAGTTTGTTGATTTTTGCAATGGAGATGTAAAGGGAGAAGATACAGAGACACTGAATCATTTTGATGAACATACAAGATATCAGTTTACAAGAATGCTGTATGCATATGGAACCGGGATGACAGGACAGAATCCTTTTGCCGATGATGAGGAAGTTGAGATTACAGCGGATATAGACAGTGCAACAGAGAGGTGATTCAATTAAATGGAAATATCAAATAATTATAGCACAGCAAAAGTGTGGAACACATCGAATAAAAATGTTTCTAAATCTTCTGAAAAAAACAAATGGAAATTAACGGATTCTTTAAAAGAGAAGATTGTTGATCTGGCAAAAAAAGATGCACAGGATAATGTATATATGGGAAATGCATTTATGAATTTGCGGAAGGCGGAAGTAAGCAAAGTAGCCCCGGATAGAGCTGCCTTAATTGGAAAGTTTAGTCAATCAATGAATTCCGGTAATATGTCAGCAATGAAAGAAGTTGAGGAAGCAGACAAAAAATGGCTCTGTATGCTGTTTGGAATACCTTATGGGGCAAAATATCAGGGAACAGGGACAGGCTCGGCAATTCATGTATACAATGAAGATGGTGAAGAAGTTTTAACTTATACAGGGGGAGTAGGCTGGCAGGAAAAAGAAACAAAAGCAGAGTCACAGGTGCATTCAGCATTGAAAATGACATATTATGAGGCATTTAGCGAGGCGAGAAAAGCATTAAATAGTGAAGAAAAGGCTGGCAGTATAAACGAAGACATAATATCACAAGGCAACTTCGATATGAAAGCGTAAAATGTGTGATTTAATAATGTGTCTTATATGGGAATGAGCAATGTATGGCAATGTTCAGGAAACAAAAAATCTAATGAGCCATTATGAAAGTGACGGTGATTATGTTAATTATAAAGTGTCATGTGATTAATAAGGAGGACTTGCACTATGCAGATTAATTCTAATTATTCTATGAATGGCGTGTCGTATGAAACTAGACATAAGCAGAATAATATCCCTCAATTTAGTACGGAATGTGCGGTTCAGAAAAATGAAAATATAAATCCATATATGGCAGAAGCAGACTTTGATGAAAAAGCATTTGATATGATTGGACCGAATACTCCACGGGATGTAAAAGATGCATGGATGGAAGCTGCTAAGGATGTAAATGCAAACGGCATGGGAATAAAGAAAAATGGAATGTTGAGCCATATATCGCAGATGATGGTACAAAGGCTGAATAAACAGCTTAAAGGAGATGGAGATGCGGATAACATCGACATTTTGGGAAATACAACAGAGTCTGCAATTCAGGCAACGAGTCAGGCTCTTTACGATTTAGATCACCCACGGGAATATGTTCCGAAAAGTATCGAAGTTCAGCGAGCTTGTATGAAAGAAAGAGAGTTTTATGTTGCTTTTCTGGAAAAATTAGAAAAACTAAAAGTAAGTTGGTAGCAGTTAGAGAGGATAATGTATGAGAGACAGTACACTTTACATCGGAGCGCTTGCTTCAAACAACGTAAATAATATTGTAAATGATGCAGGCAAATATGATGAATACAAAGAAAAGGTAAAGGATTTGACAAAAGAAATCCAAACCAGAAAAGACACTTTTGAGAAAATGGCAGAACCACTGGTATATGTATGTGACTGTTATCAAAAATTTAATGTAGTGACAGGGATGCCCAAGAGTACCTTCGGAGATTCCTTTGGTTATGATATGCAGAAAGATATATCCAGTCATATGACCGATTTTTATGCCGGAAAGGTGAGCAGAGAGGAACTTAATTCCTATTTTGAGGAATGTTGTACTTCCATGCGTACCTATTGGACAAGTCAGCACCAGACATCTGGAACCAATGAAGCAGATAATACACAGATCGTAAGTGAGATGTATGAGATATTTGCAAAAGAAAATGCAAGGGCAGCAAGTCTGGCGAACTATCAGGAAGGAAAATCATTGAATGAGAAATACTATTCTGATAGCCACAGTGACTGGACTTATTATAATTCAGATTATTACTATCAATGCAATGAAACCAATGCGGCATTGAGGGAATCTGTCCAACAGATGACTGATAAATGGAAATTAGGTGAAATTGACTGTGATAAAATCGAAGCAAATTCCAGCCTTACATTAGACGGTGGTTTTGATTTTAACAGCACATGGAATTTTGAATTTAGAAATCAGGCTGGCAGGAGCAGTCTGGCAAAGGAATCAGCGATACCGCCTGAGAATTTTAAGATGTTTTTCAAGGAACAGGTAACGTCTTTTACAGAGGACAATAAATTTAGTGGAAATCTGAAAATAACAATCGGAGAGAATAATTACGATTTAAAGGTTCCGTTTCAGACGTTACGCACCGAATCGGAAGGGGAAATTCGCAATGTCTGGGATTTAATGGAAGATTATTATCCGAAGTCAGAAGACACTTTTAAAGTTAAAAATTTCCTGGGGAATATGTCTGTATTTACACGATGGTACGCATATGAAACAAGAATTAACGACATATTTGGTGATTATGAAGTGTCAAATAAGGAGTTGAGTTAATGAGTGTATTGTTGTCAGGTATAGGAGCTATTAGAAAAGAACAATTAATTTCCTCATGCAGTAACGGAGAACCGAATTGGTCTTTTATTCCAACAAAAGGGAAAAGCTCAAAAACGCAGACGGAATTTGTTAGTGAAATTAGAGAACTGGCACGACGAGCAGCTACGACAACAAATAAGACAGAGTCAGAATATATTTCCAGACAGGTTCTTGGTTTACGGGCAGAATATCTATCAGATGTTGCACCTGATAGAAAGCAATTATATGAACAGGCTAAAAATACTATAAAAAAACAAACTGGCAATCCGAAATGTAAAGGATGTGGAGAATTATCACTATTGGATTTTTTGGAGAAGGCAGAAGGAAAAAGCAGTAATTTTGCTGAAAAACAGTTTGCACTGGCAGGAGGAGGAACATTGAATTGCCCAATTCTAACTACTGGTGGTTATGGTGCTGAAATTCAGTATCAGGGAGTAACGGTATTATCTAATCTTGGAAATGGCTGGGGCTATGAGATGACACCAGCGGAACTTGCAAAAAAAGATGAATTTTATTCTATTTATTGGAGCGAATATAATTTCGTAAAAGAGAATGGAAGTTCAGAATTGAGAGAGATGCCGGATTATTTGGATCAGGATAGACCTTCTTTTGAAGCCAGAGCATAAAATAAATATTGTGCGCAAGGAAAAAATGAGCATAGGAGCAGTGCCAGGTGGCACTTTTGATTTTTCACGTGAAGTCCAGAACTTTATGATAAGATTCATAATCGAAACAATTATGCCGATATATAGAAAAGAACAGGTAAACGGATTTACGATGTGATATGTACAAGGAGGACACCGGATATGTCAATGAATGTAAGCACAACCACGGCTGCTTATGCAAGTTACCAGAACAACTACAAGACTGGTACGGCAAATAAGAAAAAGAAACAGCACAAACAAACAGAAAATACGAAATTAAAGAAAAATACGACTGAAAGCATCGCTGAAAAAAATCTCAGTAAAGCGGCACAAAAAATGCTGGAGAATTTGCGTGGATCAAGAAACGACATGGATTTTATGGTTGCCGATTTTGAAAATGGTGATAATGCCAAAGATATTTTAGCCCAAAGTGATAAGGAGTATACGGTTATTTTCTCAAAGGAAGAAATGGAGAAGATGGCGTCTGATCCGAAATATTATGCAGAAAAAATGCATAGCATTGAGGGAGCTTTGCGCATGTCAGATGAAATCAATGCCCAGTTCGGATTTGAAAGAACATTCGGTAAGACTAACGGCAATGCAGATGCTGATACAAAAATAACAAAATTTGGCATCTCTTTTAATAGTGACGGAACTACAACCTTCTTTGCACAATTGGAAAAATCATCAGCCAGTCAGAAAGAATATCTTGAAAAGATTCAGGAAAAGAAAGCTGAGGAGAAAAAAGAGGCAAAGAAAAAGGAACAGTCCAAGCAAATCGAAGTACGAAAAACTACAGTTCAGGAAAATTCAAAAGAAGAACTTTTGGATAAGATCAAAAATATTGACAGGGATTCTATCAAACCGGAGGAGAATAAAATCGGCGGAAGGGTTGATTTTTTGATTTAGTGAATTTGGAACAGATGAAATATATGCCAATATGGAGGAATAATATTATGCAGATAACAAGAGATAATTATTCGCAATATGCTCAAATGGTTCAGCAGATGTTCGGGAAAAAAGCAAGTTCAAATGATCCGTTAGCACAATGTGATTATGGTAATTTCTCATTAAGATTTAAGCCTGTGGACATTAATTTTACCAAACCAAACTGGGATACTATCATGACAAAACGAGATAAACCAGCGATGTCAGAGGAAGAATTTGACGAAGCAATAAAAGAACTTGCAAGAAAAGAGTTTGCTACTGGAAAAAGGGATGATGATGCTTATCGAAAATTGTGTATGCAGCATGGAGAAACAGTATCTCCTGATAGAAAGGCTATATATGAATCAAGCATGAAAAAAACTGGTGGCAAAATGAATGCTGCATGTATGTTTTGGGATTCAAAAGGTAATAAAACGCTTTCTTATAATCCAGAGTCAAGAAACTGGAAAGCTATAAGTACAGATGAAGAATTTGCAAGAGCAAGAGTGTTTACATCAATTTATAATGATGAGTTAGCCCGTTTGAAGGAAGAGTATGGCGAAAAAGCGAAAGGAAATGTTTCTTATAGCAAAATAAAGGCAGATATATCCGCAGAGGAATCAAAGGAAAAGAACAATAATGAAGGAAATACTATTGATTTGCAGATTTAGATTGTTGATTGCGTTTTAGTAAATAGTAGATAAAAAACGGAAAGATATTCATCGCTGGTAGCGGCATTGAGTTCATAAATTACTACTACTCTAGATAAAAGTAGTATTCCGATAAGTTAAAAGATAAAGCAGATGCAAATAGACACGAATCCCAGCGTATACCAATGAAGGAGTTTATTTCATTTCTTTAATAGTGCAGACATGACTAAAAGACAGGGCAGTGAACCAATAATGGTTTACTGCTCTTTTCACAACAAAAAAAGGTCATTTCACAACAACTGTGGCAGATATAATCTGTTCGTCCGATATAATAAATATATTTATCAGACAAAAAGGAAGTGGCAAAATGCAAATAGCTATCTGTGATGATGAAGTATCTATGGTTCAGATACTGGAAGAAAAGATAAAAAAGTTATTGCCGGATGCGGTTATAGATAAATATTTATCGGGTGATGAACTGATCGCAAGTGGCAGTAAGCCGGATATTCTTTTTCTGGATATTCAGATGCCGGGAATGGATGGGATGGAAACGGCAAAGATGCTTCGTCAGGACAATGAGAATATGATACTCATTTTTGTGACAGCAGCAGAGGAGTATGTTTTTCAGGCATTTGATGTCGGAGCATTTCATTATCTGGTTAAGCCATTTTCCGATGAGAAATTGAAAGAGGTTGTGACAAAGGCAGTCCATAACATAAAAAGGAGTTCCAGACTTGAAAAAGACGAAAAGTATATTATGGTACAGACCGCCGGAAGTCATATAAAGATTTTTCTGCGTGATATTGTGTATGCCGAGGTGTATAACCGGAAAGTTATTATCCATACACGAAGTACGGATATTGAATACTATGGTAAATTACAGGAATTAAGTGATATGGCAGGAACAGATTTTTTCCGAACACACAGAGCCTATCTTGTACATTTTAAATATGTAGAAAAATATGATGCAACTTGTGTAACTATGAAAAATGGAACTGCATTGATTGCAAAAAAGAATTATCCGGAGTTTGTGAGGAGGTATCTGAAGTATAACCAGAGGAAAGGAAATGAAGTCAGATGAGTTTAGTGGAAAGATGTTGGATGATCACATCGAAGTTTTCTGTTATTGCAATTTTGATTATTACAGGAATCTGTTTTGGTGTTTTTGTATATCCATATATGAAAAAGAAAAGGGAAGCTGCTCTGGTCAGTATTGTTTATATTGGAATTATGTCTGTGCTGTATCTGATACCGCAGCAGATTGGCAATTTTTCTGCATATATGCTGGGGGTTGTGGCTGCATTTCTTGTGATGTATGTACAGGACAGAAGAAACATCTATCAGAAAATATTTCTTGCAGTGACATTTTTTTCTATCCGTTGGCTTGCGGTTGCAATGGCAGACAGACTGGATGATTTTATCACAAAAGCTCTGGTTTTTGGGAATACGATTGCAGGAAGACAATGGCTGCAATATGGACTTTATGTTGGAACGAGAATTCTGGATATTGTGCTTTGTATCGTTTTCCTTGCAGTTGCAATCGGTCTGATCAATAAAGCATATGTATACAAAAATGATGAAATGAACGTTAAAGAGCTGGTAATGCTCATCATACCTTCTCTTGTGGGAGTTACAGGATATGGCATTCTGCAATATTATCTGAATATTTATGAAAAAGATACAGGAAAGAGCCTGACAGATACCTATGGATTTTATGGAGCTTTAAGCTTTGTGCATTATTTTATCTCTATCATAGCAATTCTTGTTATGACTACGATGTTTCAAAACTGGAAGGTGGCACAGGAAGAACAGACAGGTCAGGAGCTGGTATTAAATCAGGTCAGTGATATGAAAAAGCATATCGGGGAAGTGGAAAAGCTGTATCAGGATATCCGCAGCCTGCGTCATGACATGGGGAATCATATACAGATGCTGGAACATCTTGTGGCAGAGAATCATATGGATGATGCAGCAGAATATATGGAGCATTTGAAAAAGGAGTGGAATGAAATATCTCCTGAGATAAAAACGGGGAGTCCTGTCATTGATGTGATTCTGATGGAAAAGTTAAGAGAAGCAAAGGAAAAGCAGATTCGTTTTATATCAGATTTTCATTATCCGGGGGATACGAAATTAAATGCATTTGATTTAAGCGTGATCTTAAACAATGCACTGGATAATTGCATGGAAAATGTAAGTGGAGAAAATCCTTATATCAGTATCTCTTCTTTTCGGAAAAACAGTATTTTTATGATAACCATAAAGAACAGATATGAGGGAGAGTTAAATTATAAGGACAGTGATCTGCCGGAAACAACGAAATTCGGGAAGGAGCATGGAATTGGACTGCATAATATCCGGAGGGTTGCAAGGATGTATATGGGAGATATATCTTTAGAACAGGAGAATCAGGAAGTGGTTCTAAGTATTATGTTACAGGTAGAATAAGGACAAAAAGCACCTTCGAGGTGTTTTTTATTTGCTTCACAACAAAAAAAGGGCGGTTCACAACATCGCTGTTTATTGTAAAGAAAGATATGCCGAAAAATCAGTAAAGAGAAATCATGTTGTACGATTTTTAAGGAAACGGATTTCAGAATTTAAGCTCAAGGAGGCCAAATCATCTCCTCGCCATGGGGCTCGGATTTTGCTTCGCAAAACAAGGAGGATTAGAATGAGAATCAATGGATTTAGTGGGACAAATACGCAGACAGGAACAATGGGAATGACACAGGGGAATGATTCTGTAAGTAAAAATATTCAGAATCAGATTGCAAATGCACAGCAGAAGCTACAGGATTTATCATCGAATGAAGAAATGTCATTAGAGGATAAGATGAAAAAGCGTCAGGAGATACAGCAGGAGATTAACAATCTCAATCAGCAGTTAAGACAGCACCAGATCGAGCAGAGAAAGGAACAGCAGAGTAAAAATTCGTCATCTATGGATGATATGGTGGCTGGAACAAGTAACACTTCAAAAAAGAAAGACACCGGATTGTCACAGGCAAGTATGCAGGCGATGATCTCCGCAGATTCTTCCATGAAACAGGCAAAGGTGCAGGGAAGTATGGCAACACAGATACAGGGACGTGCCAGTGTGCTTGAATCTGAAATCAAACAGGATGCCGGAAAAGGAAATACTGAGAAGAAGGAAGAAGAACTGGCAGAGCTGCAGGCAAAGGCACAGTCTGCGACAGCAGCACAGATGTCTACACTTGCAGATGCAAATAAATCAGTAGAAGAAGCTGCAAAAGCGGAGAACAGCAATACAGAAGACACTGCAACAAAGAACAATACTGATAAATCCGAGAAAACACAGGAATCTGCGGGGGCTGCGGCAGAGGAGACAGACAGCGTAAAGAATACGGATATCAAAGGGGAAACACAGGTGACAGTAGAAACACCGACTCTGGAAAATGCACAGAATGCAACACAGCAGGCAGTGTATACACCGATTGATATTCGTTTATAGTTGGTAAAGGAGAATGGTATTATGTCAGAGATTAAGAGTTTTAGTGATTACACAAGTAAATATAACAGCAATGTAGATTATTCCGCATTATTTGGAGGAACTTCCGACAGTTCATCCGTAGGAAACACCAATATGCTTTCTGATTATGCTGCGATTAAAAACGGAAGCTATGGAAAACTTATGAAAGCATATTATGCAAAGCAGGATGCAGAAAAATTATCGGGGAAAGGCGATACTTCACAGAAGCTTACACTGATGAAAACAAGTGCGGATTCCCTGAAAAAATCAGCAGATGCACTAAACGATGCGTCACTCTGGGAAAAAAAGAAAATAAAAAAGAAGGATGAAAAGACCGGGGAAGAAACAGAGGTAGAGGATTATGACTGGGATGCAATTACCAAAAAAGTGAAATCTTTTATTGATGATTATAATGATGTTGTTAAGGAGGCAGGAGAATCCAATACAAAAGATGTCCTTAGAAATGCTTCATGGATGACAGGCATGACAGACAAAACCAGTCATTTACTTTCTAAAATAGGTATTACCATAGGAAAGGGTAACAAGCTGGAGCTGGATGAAGATGAATTGAAGAAAGCAGATATCAGTTCATTGAAAACGGTTTTTACAGGTTACAATTCCTTTGCAGGCAAAACAGCCCAGAAAGCAACTGGTATATCAAATGCTGCGAACCGCGCAAGTGCGACTTATACAAACAATGGTACATATTCTAAAAAGGATTCCTCTCTAACGTCAAGTAAGATAGATAAGGAAGTATAGGAATATTGTATGAGTGACTAATTTGAGCAAATGTATATCACTAATTAGTAAACATGAAAGTGAATAGGCGATTGCGAAATGTGAAAGGAGCGGATATGAAAATATTTCAAACACCTTCTTACGATAGGTTTTGTTTATTCGAAATGGAAAGAAAGAGTAAAGATTTCAGAGGTATGGATGACAATGTTGCTTATAAAAATAAGCAGATAGACAATGTAGAAATATCGAATGAAGGAAGGCGGGCATTGCGGGAAAAATTAAGAGAAGTAAAGCCAAAGGTTGAGGAACCGATAGGATATGAATTAACAATACAAGATACAAATGAGGTTGAATGGGAACATTATACTTCTATGAGAGAATATAGTGGACTGACGTTAAAAGACGGAAAATACAATCTAGAAGATGTGATGAAGTCTATGATGGATGCTTATGAAACGCGTTACAATTATATTGTGAAAGAACATGAGAATGGAGAACGTCGGATTTCTTATGATCTCACAGGAGAAAATTCATTAACACTTGATGAAGACTTGGCAGGTTTAGACAGGGCATATAATAAGCGATTAGCAAATCTGGCGGGATATATTGTATGTCAGCAGACAAATGACGGTTCTAAATTCTTTCAAACAACTAATGTGAAGAAGAATACAGCAGAACAAAAAGAATATATAGATACTGCGGTATCCATGATGGAGAAAGCACAAAAAAGATTTTTAGAAATGCGTGAAGAACCGAAATACACAGCAGGAATTGCAAAGAGTGTAATTGGGGATATTATGAGTAGCGATAAGAACTTTATGGAAACGACTCAGAGGTTATTTGCTAAAACAATATATCACAATGCTAAAAAAAATATTTTCTAGAGACATGAAAGGTTGTTTAATGTTGTAAGAGAATGTTGGCAGTTGTTATGAGACTTATATAAGGTAGGGGATAGTATGGTTACGGTAAATAATTATTACAACAATATACCAGTAGGCAGGGATTTAAATAATCTGCCAAACACTTCCAGTGCAGGTACAACTGTAGGTTATCAATATGATGGACTTACCGAGGAAGATCGTTTCGTACAAAAAGTTTTGCAGGAGCATTATGATAAAGTGTACAAAGAAAATTTGTCTCATTCTGATCCAATGGCATATATCGAATCAAAATATTGTGATGTGACCTCACCTAATTTTTGCTCATATATGACAGAAGATCAGCGTTCCATAGCTTACCGCAATGAGAAAAGAATGTTACAAACAGGGGGAAAATATTCGGCTGGATTTGCCCGGTATGATTATGCATTAAGAAATTACAAGGATGTATATACAGGTGCTTCAAGAAGTACAGGTTATATACGCAATACTGACAAGGAAAAGCAATATGCAAGAAGTGTTGTAAATCAGCAAATTTCAAATCTGTTTTCAAAAAATGGAATATCATTATCAAAACAAGCAGATTTGACATTTTCTATTGATCCATATACATATCAATTAACTGTGTCAGGAAATGCAGATAGAGACACATTATCGCAGATAGAAAAATTGCTGAATGAAGGAGATAATGCAAAAAATATTTGGACGCATGCGTGGATTTGTATGCATGATTCAGACAATGAAATTGTTAATTCGCAAGCAAATAGGACAAAGGCGAACCAATATTCTTTATGGCATGAAGTGTATGAGACAACAGGGTATGATGCACGCAATGCGACATATAGAAATGGTACTTTTATTGCAGAGGATGGCACAGATTTACTTGCCTTGTTTAAGGCAAAGGCTAAAAATGGCGCAGGGTATGAACTTTATTCTAATAGATGGTTGGAATATGCTAAGAATGGCTGGAAAAAAGAAAATGATTTAGTATTGAAAATAGGATTTGACAGCAGTGGATTGTATGATATAGGGCAGGAAAGAGGGTATGGAGCAACGCAGAATATGTGGATGAAAGGTATTAGTCAAAGTATATTTGAAGCTAGCGTGTGATCAATATTATATTGATTCTGAGAGAAATCCAACAGGTGGCATAGTTGGAAGGACTCCGAATAATGAAAGGAGTTAATATGGCAGTTACAGGAATAGGAACATATTCGTCATATACGAATAGTTATGGCAATACACAAAATGCTGGAAACAAAACGGGCAGGACATATAAGAATGCTCATGAATATAAGAACTATTTAACACAAAAATACGATTGTTTACGAAGCAGGGATTATTCTGTAAATATAAACAGTTCTCTTTTGTCAAAGGCTATGGGAGATGAAAAGACAAAACAATGGTTGGAGTACAATTTATCGCTAATACCAAAAACAATAGAACAGTCAAGAGCTTATGTGGCAGCAAGAGGAGCAAAGATACTGAGTTATAGTATTACTATAGATGGATATGATAGTATGAGTTCTGTAATGTGTACTCAAGATGAAGTTGATCCTGGAACAGAAAAAGCAAGGAAAGAACTTGAAGAAAGACTCGTGAAAAGGAAAGCAGAAAAGAAAGAGACAGAGGAAAGACTGGAAAAACAGCGTGCCGAAAAACAGGAGCAGGAAGAACGGCAATATAATCTGAAAATTGATGGAAAAGATGTAACTGACCTGACAGGAAAAATGGTGGAATTGCTAGGTACTTCAACTTCTATAGGAGTGATGGAAAATGGAGTTTCGACATTTGATGTGCTGGCATAGGAACTTTGATATGAAACCGTAAGGTGTGCAATTAAAATAATGACTTATGCTAGAACATAAAATAGACAAAAATAAATTTGCAATGTGGAAACAGACAGGGAGGCTGTTTTATGTCAAGGATAACGGATTATGCTTTTTTATTTCAGAAATCATTTGGAACATCAGGAGTAAATGCAATAGGTAGTTTTCAGTTGTCACAGCTTAATAGCAGTTCTGTTCAATCACAGCTAAAAGCTGCTGGAATTAATACGAACAGTAAACAGTATAAAGCAGCTATTAAGAAGATGATGTCTGCCGGAAATGGTGCGATGTATGGCAATATTCAGGGAATAAAAAATCTGATGAGTCATTATGATAAGGATGGAGATTATATTAATCCTGTAAATGGATTGGCAGGACTTTTGGTGACAGATGACAACGAGAATTCGAGAAGAAGGATCATATCAATTCCGGATAGCAGCAAAGAAGAAATGTATGAACTGACAAAAAAAGAATTTCTGCGTGAAAATGGTGTATGCAATGGTGATACAACAAAACGAACAGATGTGTATAACAATTTGTATCGCAAAATGTCCAAAAAGGACAGGCTGGCTGCCGGGTACACCCTTGAAAAATATGAGAGAATTTACAGACAGGCTTTTTATGATGCCGCAAAAAAGGCTGATCCTAACTGGGAAATTGGTAAGCCAATCAAAGCTGGAGCACTTGATGATGTTACAAGAGAGACTGCAGAGACAGGAAAATCCCCTGCACAGGCAACACTTGATACTAAAATCTAAAGCGTATAAACTATTCTTTTTGAGAAACAAAGGTAATCAGCTATATTGAATTAACAGATGGTATAAAAGTAATGGAAGGCTCTCTTATGAAAATAGAAGCAATTTCATAAAATCTTACTTACACACTTGACAATATCCCTCTGAGGAAACAGATGAAAAAGATATTACAGAGAATCGGACTGCTGGCAGCGGCGGTGCTGCTGCTGTGGGGTTGGCAGGGGATGAATGCTAAGGCGGACGATTATACGGGAAACTGGACAGTTGATAGAACCGGATTAAAAAACTGTCATATAATGCTAAGTACTATGATAGATAGTAAAATGTATGATTGTTTTTCTATATACCCGGGAGATGACAGTTATAATGGAAAAGAATATTGGTTTTTGACAGCACCGAAAGTTGTATATTCTACGGATGATGTTAATGAAATAGAAGCAAGTGCAACCTATGACAGCGTTCAACAATGTTATTATTATCGGCTTCCAAATCATGGAACAGGTAAAATAGTTATGACAGGTGAAGCAGTCAATCTGGAATTTCATTCTAGCTTGTCGGAACCGGCACAGTTGGTTTCAAATGATGAGAAATCTTATTTTTTGTATGATTTAAAAATAAATTCATATTATGATTTTTCTAAAGTAAATGTTTCATTTAATTTCTATGATGGAGCGGGTTACCGTGCAGATGACATTTTTGATGCAAAAATCATAAATTATAGTGAAGATAACAGAACTGCAACAGTGAAGATTAGCTATAAAACAGAAAACTGTGCCAAAGTGGCGGGATATAAGGTGTATGCAAAAGCAGTATATGATGATCCACAAGGGGATGAACATAGGAAAACAGATATAATGTCGTTTAATGTTGGCACAGTTGATCGGACAATCTCCAGTCTGGACATGGTAGTCACCCCACCGGTAGCCGGACAGCCCTTACCTAAAAAATGGCAGATTAATACGGAAGGAATTACTGATGTTACGAAGAACAGTATTTTGTGGTTGAAAGAGGGAAATGAGAATGAGGCGGCAATCGGCAATGCTGAACCGAACACAACGTATTATGCAATTCTGACCTTGGTTGCAGAACGTGGCTATAAATTCAATCATGACAGCATCTGGATTGTCACAAATCCACAAGTGGAGTATACGTCAATTGACTTAGCTGAGGGACGGTATCTGACATTGAAATATACCTTTACAACGGGAGAGATTACAAATACTACAGATAATACAGATACATCAGCTTCTGACAGTGGTACCGATGACAGCCAGGAAGATCCCTATAAGATCATCGAAGGCACCAAGGGTACCTGGAACGGCAGCACCACGGAAGGCCTGACCATCCGCGGCGATGGTGATTTTGCTAAATTCGCCGGTGTCCGTGTAGACGGCAACTGGATCCCCAGTGCCCACTACGAAGCAAAATCAGGTTCCACTATCGTGACCCTGAAGCCTTCCTACCTGGCATCCCTGTCAGAGGGTGAACATACTGTGGACACCATGTGGATCGATGATTCCGCCAGCACCACATTTACAGTAGCTGCAAACACCGCAGCTGCACAGCCGGAGCTGGACAGCGTGCCCAAGACCGGAGAAGGTGTGATGGGATGGATGCCCGAGGTACTGCTGTTTGCAGCTGCAGGTCTGGTGACATTCGGCGGACTTCTCTGCAGACGTAGTAAAATTCAACTTTAAAGGGAAAAACCACATAAAGATTGTGTAAAAAGTAGATATATTTTTAAATTGACGAGCACATGGCTGTTGGATATACTATAACTGTATCGCGTTTTAAACGACGTGATACGGAAAGCAGGATCCGACAGCCATGAGCAGTTTACAAAAGAAAGAAACATTATTAATCGTTGATGATTCAAAATTTCAAAGAGTAGTGATCAGACAGTCTCTCGGGGAGCATTTTAACTTCGCAGAGGCTGTTTCCGGTGAAGAATGTCTTACGATCATGGAGAAGGAAAGCGATGCCATTGATCTGGTGCTGCTGGATCTGGTCATGCCGGGGATCGACGGCTTTGAAGTACTGCGCCGCAGACAGAATATGGAGGGCTTCAAGGACACGCCGGTTATCGTTCTGACGAATACGGAATCGGTGTCTTCCCAGTCGGAAGCATTTGCACTGGGGGCGGATGAATTCATTATCAAACCGGTAGATACCCGGATAGCGCTTACCCGCATCAACAATACACTGGGGGTAAAACGCAGGTTACAGAATAGCAGAGATGAGCAGAAGGCCTGGAAGACAAAGTCGCAGATCGACGAGATGACCAGTCTGTTCAACAAGATGACAGTAGAGAAGCTGATCACGAAGACTCTGACAGAGCATGAGAATGGCCTGCATGCTCTTATGGTGATAGATATCGATAATTTCAAATCCGTAAATGATGTATACGGTCATACTATGGGAGACCATGTGATCAGCGTCATTGCAGGAGTCATTTCTTCACAGTTCCGCAGCACAGATTATGTGGGACGTATGGGTGGAGATGAGTTCGCAGTATTGATGGGAGACATTCCGTCCAAAGAGATCGCACTGATCAAGGCAGAGAATCTGGTCAACCTCGTAAAATATAAAGAGAGCTTATCCATACCGGAAAATATATCCATCAGTGTGGGAATAGCATTTTCCGATCCAGAGGATCATTGCTACTATGATCTTTCGGCAAAAGCAGATCAGGCATTGTATGTATCCAAGAAGTCGGGAAAAGGACGCTACAGTGTATATGGCGAAGAAAACCATGAGCAGAGCAGAAAACAGCTGGCTATAGTGTGGTCCGGGTCCCGAAATGTCACCAGTATGATAGAATTTGCGTTGCCGGATTCCGTACAGCTGAAACAGGTGGATTCCGTGGAAATGATCAGAGAGTGTATGGAGGAAGCGGCGGAAGAGGGAATTCTGGCTCTTGTGGTGGATGTATCGGAAGAAGAGGATCAGGGACAGGCACGCTGGCAGGAACTTCGGAAAGTACAGACGGAACAGACATTTCCGACCATCGCAATCTGTAGGGAAGGCAATCTGAAACAGATGAAAAATGCCCTGGAGACCGAAGTAATCCAGGATCTTTTGCTGGCTCCGCTGGAAGCAAATGCATTGAAGCGGCGTGTGAAGATCTGGATGCAAAATTGCAAGCTGCGATAAACTTTGTTATAATTGACTGGAGCATATCTTAGAATGTGCTTCAGTCTTTTGGTATCTTTGCAATAGAAACAGAGGATGTAATATTATGGATTTGTTTGAATACATGAGAAGCACCAATATGGAAAAGGAAGCTCCACTGGCGGCCAGAATGCGTCCCAGAACCTTGGATGAGGTCGTGGGGCAGGAGCATATTATCGGCAAGGACAAGCTTCTGTATCGTGCCATCAAGGCGGACAAGATCAGCTCCATCATTTTCTATGGACCGCCCGGTACCGGCAAAACGACGCTGGCGAAAGTCATTGCCAATACTACCAGTGCTGAATTTCAACAGATTAATGCCACAGTGGCGGGCAAAAAGGATATGGAAGAAGTGGTGGCAAAGGCGAAGGAACTGCAGGGAATGTACAGGAAGCGTACAATTCTGTTCATTGACGAGATCCACCGTTTTAATAAAGGACAACAGGATTATCTGCTCCCGTATGTGGAGGACGGTACGATCATTCTCATAGGAGCTACTACAGAGAATCCCTATTTTGAAGTCAACGGCGCTCTGATCTCCCGCTCGGTGATCTTTGAATTGAAGCCGATTCCGAGGGAAGCCATCAAAGAGCTTTTGAAAAAAGCAGTCTACGATACAGACCGGGGAATGGGAGCCTACAACGGCACCATAGACGAGGATGCACTGGATTTTCTGGCAGATATCTCCGGCGGCGATGCCAGACATGCACTGAATGCTATTGAACTGGGCATCATGACCACAGAACCGGGACCGGATGGCAAGATCCATATTACGCTCGACGTGGCACAGCAGTGTATCCAGAAGAGAGCGGCGAGATACGATAAAAACGGTGACAACCACTACGATACGATTTCTGCATTTATCAAGAGTATGCGGGGGTCAGATCCGGATGCGGCAGTATATTATCTGGCAAGGATGTTAAATGCTGGCGAAAGCGTTACTTTTATTGCAAGACGTATTATGATCTGTGCATCGGAGGATGTGGGCAATGCGGATCCCCAGGCACTGGTGATGGCAGTGAATGCTTCTCTGGCGGTGGAGCGGGTAGGCATGCCTGAGGCGCAGATCATTCTGGCGCAGGCAGTGACTTATATTGCTACAGCACCCAAGAGCAATCGTAGCTGCGAAGCGGTATTTCAGGCGATGCAGGAAGTACAGGCCACAGGAGATCTGCCGATCCCCGCACACTTGCAGGATGCACATTATAAAGGAGCAGCAAAATTGGGACACGGAACAGGATATAAATATGCACATGATTACCCGAATGACTATGTGGAACAGCAGTATCTGCCCTATGAATTAAGTGGCAGGGAGTTCTATCAGCCCTCGGGTAACGGTTATGAGGTGAAGATCAGAGAGCATATGGCGAGAATCAAAAAAGAAGCCGCAGAGGCTTCTTCTAAAAACAAAGAATCATAAAATCAGGTACCTGATTGCGGGATTAGAACAACTCCGTAATCAGGTATTTGTATATTTCCTGATTTTTTTTCTGCCAGTTGTCGCAGATAGCAGCCGCAGTTTCTTCCACGGGAACGGATAAGGTGATGTCCACCAGATTGATACCGCGGTCTTTTGCTACCAGATGAGCCTCGTATTCACCGGAGGTGGATTTATAATAATCCCCCAGCACAGAGACTTCGTTGCGCAGGGTGAACTCGTTTTCCTGAAAATAGCTGTCAATTTCCTGCTTGATGGTATCACCGATGCGGTTCTCGAAGAAATTCAGAGTTTCCTTGCCCTCGGCAGTGATGGACAGGTGGGTCCGGTTGCGGATCGACTGGGTGGCGATCATTCCGGCATCCGTCAGTTCATTGATGACCTGCTGCAGGGTCAGGAAGTTCGTGTATTCCTTTCCAAGGATAAAATCGCTGACCTGTGCGGCCGTGAGAGGGAAAGTCACACGGTTCAGCATGTAGAGAACGATAAGTTTATATAAAGTAAGCGGATCTTGTAACATAATGGGATAACAGCCTTTCTAATGTTTATCTTTATTTATTGCTTCATAAAGGTCACCCTGACGGATGCCCTGCTCTTTCATACGGTGGTGCAGTGAGTTCAGTACCTTTCGTTTGTCCAGACTCCATTTCGGAGCGATCAGCAGATCTTTTGGCCCATCACCGGTGACCCGGTGGATCACGATGTCCGGAGACAGGTGGGCGAGGCAGGAGACCAACAGATCCAGATAATGTTCCGGAGTCAGTGCCTCAAATATTCCCTTTTCATAATCCTCTGCCAGATCGGTATTTTTTAAAATATGCAGTAACTGGAGCTTGATGCCAAAGGGAGCAATATGGTTTAAGTATTTCATGGTTTCCAGTACCTGTCGGTCGGTCTCTCCGGGGAGTCCCAGAATCGTATGGACGATAAAAGGGATTTTGAGTGTCTTCAGATTGGTACAGGCTTTCTCAAAGCAGGACAGGGGATAGTCTCTGCGGATATAGTGGGCAGTCTCTTCGTGGATTGTCTGTAATCCCAGTTCGATCCAGAGGAATTTGTCCGGATATTCGCCTTTTAATTTTGCAAGCAGAGCCAGTACTTCCGGCCCCAGACAATCCGGCCTGGTGGCAATGGAGATGCCGCAGACTTTGGGATGGCTCAGGGCAGAACGATACACCTCTTCCAGATAGGGGAGAGGTGCATAAGTGTTGGTGTATGCCTGAAAATAGGCGATCAGGTCATGACCGGTCACTTTATCACCGAATTTTGCCATGCCTTCCGCAATCTGTTCCTCCATAGTCTTTCCGGCAATGTCCACAGCAAAGTCACCGCTGCCGCCGGAGCTACAGAAGATACAGCCCCGAGTGTCCAGAGTTCCGTCCCGATTGGGACAGGACATCCGGGCATTCAGGGCTATTTTATAGCATTTATGGTGAAACGTATTTTTGCAATAGGAATCCAGAGAGTAGTAGGGCTTGCCGTGCCAGTCTCTCACAATGCTGTCCGAACACATTAGCGGATGTGGCTCTTTACAGCGTTTGCCACAACTTCGGCTACCTGGGGATCAAATGCTTCCGGCATGATATTGTCATCGGAGAGCTTGTCTGCGGGTACCAGACCGGCAATGGCTTCGGCAGCGGCCAGTTTCATCTCTTCGGTGATCTGGGTAGCACGACCTTCCAGAGCACCCTTGAAGATACCGGGGAAAGCGACCACATTGTTCACCTGATTGGGAAAATCACTGCGTCCGGTTCCTACGACACGGGCACCGGCAGCCTTGGCTACATCCGGCATGATCTCGGGAATGGGATTCGCCATGGCAAACAGGATGGAATCGCGGTTCATGGAAGCTACCATCTTGGGAGTGACGATGTTCGGAGCGGAAACACCGATGAAGATATCGGCACCTTTCAGAGCATCGGCCAGAGAGCCGGTCTCGTTGTTTAAGTTAGTCACTTCGGTCATCTTTTTCTGCATCCAGTTCAGGCCTTCGGTATCTTTGGAGACAATACCTACCCTGTCACACATGATGATATTGGGGAAACCGTAGGTCAGAAGCAGTTTGGTGATAGCCACCCCGGCGCTTCCGGCACCGTTTACCACTACGCGGCAGTCTTCCTTTTTCTTACCGACTACCTTCAGGGCGTTGATGACACCGGCCAGAACGACGATGGCAGTACCGTGCTGGTCATCATGGAATACGGGGATGTCCAGAATCTCCTTCAGACGTTCCTCAATTTCGAAACAACGGGGAGCACTGATGTCTTCCAGATTGATTCCGCCGAAGCCGGGAGCCAGATAGGTCACAGCCTTGATGATCTCTTCGGTATCCTGGGTGTCCAGACAGATGGGGACAGCATTTACATTACCGAATTCTTTGAAGAGGACTGCCTTGCCTTCCATAACGGGCATGGCTGCGTAGGGACCGATGTTGCCAAGACCAAGAACCGCGCTTCCGTCGGAGACAACGGCTACGGTGTTGGCCTTCATGGTGTATTTGTAAGCAGCTTCCTTGTCCTGGGCGATTACTTTGCAGGGCTCCGCAACACCGGGAGTATAAGCAATAGCCAGATCCTCACGGGTCTTGACGGGAGTCTTGGACACGGTCTCCAGTTTACCGTTCCATTTTTCATGCATCAGTAACGCTTTTTCATTGGTTGTCATGACAATACCTCTCTTATTTTTTGTTTGGTCATTACTTCATATAATCATGGAGATTTGCCGGATACGAAATCCGGACGCTATTCATAATGATATAATAGAATCGATATCTTCGCAAGGATTTAGCACCACTTTTACAAAAAATAAAATTTTTATTTTGGGACTTCCTATTTGGAAAGAAATGTATTATAATGGCTTCAGATGCAGTTTTAATATCTTTTTATTCAACTGACATGTCGAATGTAAATCGGATGTAATTCCCCTTAGTTAACAGTTTTATAGTAAATCTTATTTCCATAGGAGGGTATATGAGAGAAAAATATGAATCACTTGCATTAGTTCAGTTAAAGGAGCTGGCAAAAGTACGTGGCCTGAAGGGAACTTCCACAATGAAAAAGGCAGATCTGGTAGAAGCTATGCTTGCAGAAGATGAGCGCCTGAAAAAAGAGGAAGAAGCTAAGGCAGCGGAAGAGAAACAGGAGGCTGCTAAGAGCGAAGAGGCAGAGAAGCCGGAGAGAACAGAACGCCCTGTCAGACAGGAGAGGAATTACAGACAGGACAGATATGATAGACAGGATAGAAATGACAGAAACTATCGGACAGACCGTACCGAGCGTACGGATCGTGCAGAACGCACTGACCGTTCCGAAACCGGTACAGAGACGGTCGGCGTAAGAAGTGAAGCTTACACCAGAGAGCGTACCTTCAATCCGAATAACGTGGCATACGATGAGAGCCAGTATCCCAAGGAACTGGACAGCGGTATCGAAGCCAGCGGTATCTTAGAGGTTATGCCGGATGGTTACGGATTTATCCGTTGCGAGAATTATATGCCCGGTGAGAACGATGTGTATGTGGCTCCCAGTCAGATCCGCCGTTTCGGACTGAAGACCGGTGATATCCTGAAGGGCAACAAGAGAATCAAGACCCAGCAGGAGAAGTTCAGTGCACTGCTGTTCGTCAAGAGCATCAACGGTTATACAGTGGAAGAGTCAGCCAAGAGAATGGCATTCGAGGATATGACGCCGATCTTCCCGGATGAGCGCATCAAGATGGAGACTCCCGGCTGCAGCGTGGCTATGAGAGTCATGGATCTGGTAAGCCCTGTCGGTAAGGGACAGCGTGGTATGATCGTATCCCCGCCCAAGGCTGGTAAGACCACACTGTTGAAGGAAGTGGCAAAGTCTATTTTGAACGGTAACCCCAAGATGCACATGCTGATCCTGCTGATCGATGAGCGTCCCGAGGAAGTTACCGATATTAAGGAAGCAATCCACGGAGACAATGTGGAAGTGATCTATTCCACCTTCGATGAGCTTCCCGAGCACCACAAGAGAGTATCAGAGATGGTGATCGAGCGTGCAAAGCGTCTCGTAGAACATAAGAAGGATGTCGTGATCCTGCTTGACAGTATCACCCGTCTGACCAGAGCGTACAACCTGGTGGTTCCCCCCAGCGGACGTACTCTGTCCGGTGGTCTCGATCCCGCCGCACTCCACATGCCCAAGAGATTCTTCGGTGCAGCCCGTAATATGCGTGAGGGAGGAAGCCTGACCATTCTGGCCACCGCACTGGTAGAGACCGGAAGCAAGATGGATGATGTGGTATACGAGGAATTCAAGGGAACCGGTAATATGGAAATGGTTCTGGACAGAAAGCTGTCCGAGAAACGTATTTTCCCGGCTATCGATCTGGCAAAATCCGGCACCAGAAGAGAGGATCTGTTGCTGACACCGGAAGAACTGGAAGCCATCAATATCATGCGTAAGGCCCTGAATGGCTTAAAGCCCGACGAAGCTACCGACCGCATCCTTGATATGTTCTCCCATACCCGCAATAATGTGGAATTTGTGAATATGGTGAAGAAGAACCGGTTTATCTAGGCAAGAGATAGAAAATTGACAAAAATTGGAAATGATGGCAGAATATATACCTTTACGATGTGTCATAATTGTGCTACAATTATGGCATAAAGGAGGTGCTATTATGCCATTGATCATACCGATCAGAGATTTGAGAAAAACAAGTGAAATATCCGAATTAGCACATACAAAGCAGGAACCGATTTTTATTACTAAGAATGGCTACAGCGATCTGGTAGTGATGAGCGCAGAACTTTATGAGCGTTTTGCACGAATTCATAAAATCGACCAGGCCATCTGTGAGGCGGAAGAGGAAGTTGCTGCGGGTGCGGATACGATGGATATGGATGTCGCAATGGAAAGGCTAGACAAAAAATATTATGGTTAAATACCATATAAAGTTGTATCCGAGAGCATATCGTGATATGGAAGAAATCTACAGGTATATCGCCATAGAAAAACAGGTTCCGGAAAATGCAAAAGCACAAACAGACAGAATTTGGAGAGCGATAAAAAAACTGGAGACTTTTCCCGGTTCACATCAGGATAGATTAGAGGGAAAGTATGCCGGAAAGGGGTATAAACAGCTTCTGGTCGATAATTATATGGTAATTTATAAGATTGATGAGACTGAAAAAACAGTTTATGTCATTACAGTGCAATATCAGGGGAGAAATATGTAAAAATAGGTCTTGCGTCGTGTAAACTCTTATGGTACAATAATACCGCTGTTTGTGGTTCCATAAGCAGTGAGGATGAGAACAAGAACTTATACACGACATTTTTATAGAGAGGTGAAAGAAATGAAAGAAGGAATCCATCCCGCTTACTACCAGGCAACTGTAACCTGCAACTGTGGTAACACATTTGTAACCGGCTCCACCAAGCCCGAGCTTCACGTAGAAGTTTGCTCCAAGTGTCATTCATTCTACACTGGCCAGCAGAAGTCTGCAAGAACCGATGGCCGTATTGATAAGTTCAATAAGAAATACGGTGTTAAATAAGATTGCAAGCGAAAGGTTGAGGTATTCTTATCTCAACCTTTTCTTGTCGTATAGGAAACTATGTTCCTATTTAATACTGCATTTATAAGGATGAGGTTTTATGGCTAGAAGAAAGAGTCGTTATTCCGGTATCGGCGGACAGGCCGTGCTGGAAGGCGTTATGATGAAAAATAAAGAGAAGTATGCGGTAGCGGTCCGCAAGCCGGACGGCGAGATTGAAGTGGAAGTGGAGACCTATCAGGGTCTGGCTCACGGAAGTAAGTTCAAGGAGCTTCCCTTTATCCGTGGTATCTTTAATTTCCTGGATTCCCTGATCCTGGGAACCAGAGCATTGAATTATTCCGCTTCCTTCTATGAAGAAGAGGAAGGCAAAGAAACGAAATTCGATAAGGCAATGGACAAGATGAGCGGTGGCAACGGAGAAAAGCTGCTGTCCGGTATTGTGACGGTGATCTCCATTATGTTGGCAGTAGGCATCTTTATCGTATTGCCGTATTTCATTTCCTCTCTGTTTGAGAGCTTTATCCGCAACCGCTCCCTGATGGCGATTATTGAGGGTGTGATCCGTATTGCTCTGTTTTTGCTGTATGTATGGGGCATCAGCGCCATGAAGGATATCCGCAGGCTGTACCAGTATCATGGGGCGGAGCACAAATGCATCAACTGTATCGAGAAGGGCAGACCCCTTACGGTGCACAATGTGATGCGCAGCTCCAGACTGCACAAACGTTGCGGCACCAGCTTCATTTTCTTTGTTATGCTGGTAAGTATTGTGCTGTTCTTCTTTATCCAGGTGGATAATGTGGCGGAGAAAGTGATCCTTCGTATTCTGTTGATGCCGGTTGTGGCCGGAATTTCCTACGAGATCATCCGTCTGGCCGGACGCACGGATAATGTGTTTATTAAGATCCTGTCTGCTCCCGGTATGTGGATCCAGCGTATGACCACCAGGGAGCCCGATGAGAGCATGGCAGAGGTAGCCATCGCTTCCGTAGAAGCTGTGTTCGACTGGAAGAAATATTTACAGGATACCTTCGGTTACGAAGTGAATGAGAGCTGGATGAAGGACGATGCATCCGCAGAACCAGAGGATTAAGATGACCTATCGGGAATGCTATGAAAAGGGCTGTCTGGCTTTGCAGACAGCGGGAATCGAAGAAGCCACACTGGATGCGAGACTTCTGCTGGAAGCGGTATGCGGTACGAATCGTAATGATCTGCTGGTGCACGGGGAACAGTCGGTGACACCGGAAGCGGAAGAGAAATATCTTGGCTGGATCGGACAGCGGGCGGAGCACATTCCGCTGCAACAGCTGACCGGGGAGCAGGACTTTATGGGACTGACCTTTGCTGTCAATGAGCACGTACTGATCCCGAGACAGGATACGGAGATTCTGGTGGAGGAAGTATTGAAGGAACTCCATGACGGAATGCGGGTGCTTGACATGTGTACGGGATCCGGATGTATTCTGTTAAGCCTTCTGCATTACAGCAATGCCTGTGAAGGACTGGGTGTGGATTTGTCTGCAGATGCGCTGGAAGTGGCAGAGCAAAATGCGGAGACGCTTTTGGATGCGGCGAACGCAGATCGGGTTCATTTTTTACAGAGTGACCTGTTTGACAAGGTGGAGGGAAAATTCGAGATCATCGTGTCGAATCCGCCTTATATCGCCAGTGCGGAAGTGGAGAAGCTGATGCCGGAGGTACGGGATCATGAACCCAGGATGGCACTGGACGGTACGGAGGATGGTTTACATTTTTACCGCCGTATCATCGAAGAAGCAGGAAAACATCTGGTGAGCAGTGGAATGCTCTTTTTTGAGATCGGATATGACCAGGGACAGGCTGTATCGGAACTGATGCGCACCGAAGGGTACCGCGAGGTACAAGTGGTGCAGGATTATGCCGGTCTGGACCGGGTAGTTTTTGGAACGTATGTAACAGTTCAGCCCGCACCATTCGCAAAGTCGCGCTGACACGCTTTCCGTCACTTCGTGACTATCTTTGCTCATAAACCTGGCGCTTAGTTCATGAACATATTCGTTCACAAAATCATGCAAGCATGATTTTTGCTCTCCAATATGTTCATGGCTGAACTGTTACAACTTATATTGAGAGGAATTAGTTATGTTTGACAAGTTAGAAGATTTATTGATTCGTTTTGAAGAGATCATGGGCGAACTGCATGAACCCACGGTCACGAATAACCAGGAACGTTTCCGCAAGCTGATGAAGGAGCAGAGTGATCTGACACCTATCGTGGATGCGTATACAGAGTACAAAAAGTGCAAGCAGGATATTGAAGATTCTCTTTCCATGCTGGAAGAGGAAAAAGACGAAGAAATGCGCGAGATGATCAAGGAGACGTTAAACGACAGCAAGAAGCGCGTGGAAGAGCTGGAGCAGGAACTGAAGATCCTGTTACTGCCCAAGGATCCTAATGATGACAAGAATGTAATCGTGGAGATCCGTGCCGGTGCCGGCGGCGATGAGGCTGCACTGTTTGCAGCGGAGATCTATCGTATGTATGTGCATTATGCCGAGAAGCAGCGTTGGAAGGTAGAGCTGATCAACGTGGATGAGATTGGTATCGGCGGTATGAAGGAAGTACAGTTTACCATCAGCGGACAGGGTGCTTACTCCAAGATGAAGTATGAGAGTGGCGTACATCGCGTACAGCGTGTGCCGGAGACCGAGAGCGGCGGACGTATCCATACCTCCACCATCAGTGTGGCGGTTATGCCGGAAGTGGATGACGACATTGATATCGTCATCGAGGACAAAGATATCCGTATCGATGTCATGAGAGCATCCGGTAACGGTGGTCAGTGTGTCAACACCACCGACTCCGCAGTACGTCTGACCCACTATCCTTCCGGAATCGTGGTATACAGTCAGACTGAGAAGTCTCAGATCCAGAACAAGGCTAAGGCATTCGCACTGTTAAAGTCCAAGCTGTATGACATCGAGCAGCAGCAGAGACACGATGCGGAAGCAGAGATGCGCCGCAGCCAGATCGGTACCGGAGACCGTTCTGAGAAGATCCGTACCTACAACTTCCCGCAGGGTCGTGTCACCGACCATCGTATTGGTCTGACCCTGTATAAGTTAGACAAGATCATGAACGGAGATATCGAAGAGATCATCGATGCCTGCATCGCAGCCGACCAGGCAGCCAAGCTGGCTAAGATGAATGAAGAATAAGAGAAGAAAATGATGAAGGGCGGACTTTGGCGGTGCCAGGGTTCGCCTTTTATGATATAATGAGCGCAAGAGAGCCAACATGCTTGCATGATTGGTGAACGGCGAATTTGATCATGATAGTTGCGAAGCAACGTCAAGCACCGAAGGTGCGAATCATGATATAATGAGCGCAAGAGAGCCAACATGCTTGCATGATTGGTGAACGGCGAATTTGATCATGATAGTTGCGAAGCAACGTCAAGCACCGAAGGTGCGAATCATGATATAATGAGCCTCAAGGAAAAACAAGTGGCTGCAAGCAGACATTTGTTTTTCTGGGCTCATTAGCGAACGAATATCCTGCGAAGCAGGATGTAGAGTGCGATAGCACGAATTCGTGAGCTTATGATACAATAAAGAGAAGTAGCAAATATGAACGAAGGAACAGTAGAAGGAGAAAAAATCAAATGACCATAGCAGAAGCAATACGTGAATATGTCAATGAAACCGAAGGTCTGGAGTTCTATGAGCAGGAGCCGGAAAAGGGTCTGGGGATCCTGGTAAAGGGAGATAATTCCTATATGGAGACGATCATGAACCTGACCAAATATTTCGACGATCACAATGTGGATGATGTGAACCTGGAACTGGAGGGCATGTATGTGGAATGCCAGGGGGATGATGTTATTGTATTTTTCCCTAATATTGAAGCCTGACGTATTGATCCTGGATGGTTACAGACTGAAATAGAAAACGGAGAGTTAAACAGTGAAAAAACATATTTTGTGCATCGGAGATTCCAATACCCACGGGCTTTGCACCGATCCGTCGGAGAGTGCCGACCACGGCAGCAGATATAATGAAGAGGAACGCTGGACCTGCCTGTTACAGAAGGCATTGGGAGCGGAGTATCTGGTCATTGAGGAAGGCTTAAGCGGCAGAACCTGTGTGTATGATGATCCGGACATGGATTCGGTGAATCTGCTGCCGGTATTGCATGCCCTGTTGAACAGCCACGAGCCATTAGACCTGCTGATCCTGATGTTAGGTACCAATGATTCCAAGGTGAAATTCAATACGGATGCGCGGAAGATTGCAAAGGGCATGCAGATCCTCTTGGAAGAGGCGAAATCGGTTCCCTGCTGGGGAAAGAATGGACCGAAGATCCTGATCGTGGCACCGGTTCCTATCGAAGAGGGTGTGATTTATCCTGATTTTAATGAAAAAAGCGTGAAGACAACGAGAGCACTGGCAAGAGAATATGCTTTTCTGGCAGTGGCTGAGCGGGCGGATTTCTTAGATGCGGGAGGCTGTGAACTGACGAAGGCGGATCATGTGCACCTGACGGCGAAGGGCCACAGACAGCTGGCAGAGCGGATGGAGACCGCCGTGAGGGACATTCTGGGGAAAACGGTACCGGAGGCAGTGGAAGAGAGGAAAGATGGCGACGGGATGGAGGAGATCGTAACGGCAAAAGAAGCAGATCTGCCCCGGATTCTGGAAATCTATGACATCGCCAAAGCCTACATGCGGGCAAGTGGCAATCCCAACCAGTGGAATGGAGCCTATCCAGACCCGGAGACACTGCGGACAGATATGGAGAAACAGCGGTTGTATGTATATAAAAAGAACGGAAGGATCCATGGAGTATTCATGCTTTTGCTGGAAGAGGAACCGACCTATGCCTATATTGAGGATGGCAGCTGGAGGGAGGAGGCTCCTTACGGCACAATCCACCGCCTGGCAGGAGACGGGGAAGTGAAGGGACTGTTTGCAAAATGCGTTGCCTTCTGTGAGAAGAAAGTACCTTACCTGCGTGCGGATACCCATTTTGACAATCACACCATGCAGCACTTATTAGAGAAGAACGGCTTCGAACGCAGAGGCATTATTTACCTGAAAAACGGAGATCCACGCATCGCCTATCAGAAATAATGCACAACACCTGACCGATTTCTTATGAGCAATATTCACGAAAATAATCAGAAACGCCGAAAGATACTGACATTTCGGCGTTTTTTCTGTTAAAATATGGGTATACTATTGGTAGTAAACGGAAATTGTGTTTTCAATTTTCTGCAATGGGCAGAGGAAAGGAAGGTCAAGGTGTTTCAGAAGGGCGAACGTGTAGTATGTGGCAGTAAGGGCGTTTGCGTGGTGGAAGAGATCACGACATTGGATATTGCAGGAGTGGACAAGAAGAGAGAGTATTATATTTTAAAACCTCTGTATCTGTCTTCCAGTACGGTATATATTCCGGTGGATACGGCAGAAGGTTCCATGCGGAAAGTGCTTGCACATGAGGAGGCGGAGAGTCTGATCCGACAGATTCCGGAGATCCCGCTGATCACCATTGCCAATGACAAACTGCTGGAGCAGGAATATAAGAATTGTCTGAAGGCCTGTAACTGCCAGGATCTGATCCGGATTATCAAGACCATCTACCTGCGCAAGCGGGCCAGAGAAAAGGCGGGACGCAAGGAGACGGCGGTGGATGCCAGATATTTTCGGATCGCAGAGGACCAGTTGTACGGAGAGCTGGCGGTGGCACTGGATATGTCCAGAGAAAATGTGGAAAGCTATATAAATACCTCTTTACAATCCGTGTGAAAAGGTCTATTATATCAACATAAGTCCTAAAGCAACAGAAATTTATGATTATTTAAGATCAGAAAACGTTGAAGAGAAGAGTAGGAAGCAGTGAAGGCACCAGAGAGAACCGCCCTGTCGGAGACAGGCGCTGTGAGCGGTTTTGCCGGATGCGGACGAAGACCGTCTCGGAGTGGCTTTAATACAGCCCGGCAGCTCCCGTTACGAGCAAATGAGTGGCAGTTATCTTTAGATAATTGCAATCAGGGTGGAACCGCGTGTGATACGTCCCTTGCAGATTGTTGCAAGGGACTTTTTTGTGACTATTCAGCAAAGCTCTGAAAGAGCGATTTCGCAAATGGAGGTTCTGAATAGTTTAGAAAACAACAAAAAGGAGAACGAAAATGGTTAATTTTAAGGAAGACGAAAGACTTTCAACTCTCAATCATTCCTGCGCCCATGTTATGGCACAGGCTGTCAAGCATCTGTACCCTCATGCAAAATTCTGGGTAGGACCTGTGGTAAAGGAAGGATTCTATTATGATATCGATCTCGGCAACGATGTAGTCAATGATGAAGTGATCGCTGCCATCGAAAAAGAGATGAAGAAGATCTGTAAGGAAGGCAAGAAAATCTACAGAAGAGAAGTTTCCAAGGCAGAAGCCATGGAAATGTTCAAGGATGATATGTACAAGCTGGATCTGATCAGCAATCTGGAAGACGGCAACATCACTGTATACGATCAGGGTGATTTCACCGATCTGTGCCGTGGACCTCACGTAGACAACACCAAGCTGTGCAAGAACTTCAAACTGGTAAAACACTCCGGAGTATATTGGAAGGGCGATGCCAACAACCACGTAATGCAGCGTATCTATGGTGTCTGCTTCCCTACCGCAGAGGAACTGGAAGCACATCTGAAAGAGCTGGAAGAGGCCAAAGAGCGTGACCACAGAAAGATCGGCAAGGAAATGGAACTGTTCATGACTGATGATCTGGTAGGCCGCGGACTTCCCATGTTCCTTCCCAAGGGTTACACCGTATGGCAGGAGCTGGAGAATTATATCAAGGATAAAGAGAGAAGACTGGGCTATCTGCATGTTATGACCCCCTGTGTCGGTACTGTGAATCTGTACAAGACTTCCGGTCACTGGGATCACTACAAGGAGAACATGTTCCCTCCCATGGAAATGGAAGGAGAGTCCTTCGTACTGCGTCCCATGAACTGCCCTCACCACATGATGATCTACGCTAACACACAGCACTCCTACAAGGATCTGCCTATCCGTATCGGTGAGATCGCCCATGACTTCCGTTTCGAAGCCAGCGGAACCCTGAAGGGTATCGAAAGAGGCAGACATTTCTGCCAGAATGATGCCCATCTGTTCGTAACACCGGAGCAGATCGAGTCCGAGTTCTCCAAGGTAGTAGACCTGATTTTCAATACCTACAAGGATTTCGGTATTACCGATTACAGATGTGTCCTGTCTCTGAGAGATCCGGAGGACAAGGTAAAATATCACGATGATGATGAGATGTGGAACAATGCGGAGAATGCTCTGCGTAAGGTTCTGAATGATCTGGGCATCGAGTACACCGAGGAGATCGGTGAAGCTGCATTCTACGGACCGAAGCTGGATGTAAACGTAAAGCCCGCTGTAGGTAATGAGTACACCCTGTCTACCTGTCAGCTGGATTTCTGCCTGCCTGCAAAATTCAACCTGACCTATGTGGACAAGGACGGTCAGAAGAAGACTCCCGTGGTTCTGCACAGAGCAATCCTGGGATCTCTGGACAGATTCATGGCTTATATCCTGGAGGAGACCAAGGGCAACCTGCCTCTGTGGCTGGCTCCCGTACAGGCTATGATCCTGCCGGTCAAGAACGATGACGAAGAGCTGAATGCTTATGCCCATGATCTGTACGGTTATCTGCTGGACAATAACATCAGAGCGGACATCGATGAGAGAGCAGAGAAGCTGGGTTATCGTGTAAGAGAAGCACAGGTGAAAAAAATCCCTTACCTGATCATCTTAGGAAAACAGGAAGCACAGGACGGCACCGTAAGCTATCGTCTGCACGGACAGCAGAACACCACTACGGTATCCAGAGACGAATTCCTGGCTATGTTAAAGGATGAGATCGCAACCAAGAAGCTGAGCAAGTAAGCTGATTGCCGGATAAAATCAAGTAGGAAAATATGAAAATCGCCGTTTCCTTATAAAAATAAAAAGGGAGACGGCGATTTTTTGAATGGTATGACAAGAAACAGTATTTCGATATTAGTTTTTACGAGCAACGAGATGGGCACGCATTTTTGCCTGTGCCTCGAAAGAAACCACTTCAAAACCGGCAGTTTCCGCAAATGAATAATTTTTTTAAATCTGCACAGACTATCCATGACGCGTGGCGGGACTGCATCGGCTCTTTTGCCGCGTGTCCTCTTTTAAAATTTTAAAATCAAAAAAGAAGACGAGAAGCCGCAGAAAGCGGCAGAAGGCGAGGGAAACGTGGCAGATTTAAAATGTGTTGTGGAAAATTGTACCTATAACAAGGACTGTCTGTGCAGCAAGGGAGACATCATGGTGGGAGGTAAGCATGCCTGTGATTGTGACGGCACCTGCTGCGAGAGCTTTGCGCAGAAGAGAGAGGGAAGAGAGTCTTTCAGTAATTCGCTGTCTCATCCAAGCCATACCATCAGTATCGACTGTGAGGCGGTAAAGTGCATTTATAATAGTAATTATAAGTGTGTGGCGGAGCATGTGGACATCAAGGGCTGCGGAGCCAGCGACTGCAGAGAGACCGCCTGTGCTACTTTTTCGGAAAAGTAAATCACGGAAAAGAAAATCAGTATTCCGGCTTGACAAATGTTCCGAAACTGCGGATAATAGAGCAAGTGATCGGATTCGGCGGGAGACCGCCGGTACATAGAATACAGTAATCTGAAAAAATGTAATATTATTGTAAAAACGGGGTTGACATCAGGAAAACTTCGTGGTATTCTATTTGAGCGTGTGAAGAACACGGCACAACAAGCAGAGTATCCACTCTCACCTTACGGCGCAGGCTGGTAAGCGTTCAGATTTTTCATAGACAGCGAACTCGTTTGGAATTTGTTTGAATGATGGCAGTCCGTGAAGGGAACAGGTGGATAGTTATGCTATCTGCTTTTTTTATTGTTTAATACATTTTCTTATGGAGGTACACAACCATTAGCGATTTAATGATTAATGAACAGATCAGAGACAAAGAAGTACGACTGATTGGAGAAGACGGAGAACAGCTCGGAATCGTTTCTTCCAGAGATGCTCTGAAGATGGCAGAGGAAGCCGGACTCGACCTGGTGAAGATTGCTCCTACGGCAAAGCCTCCTGTTTGTAAGATCGTGGATTACGGTAAGTACAAATACGAGCAGGTGAGAAAAGAGAAGGAAGCAAAGAAGAAGCAGAAGGTCATCGATATCAAGGAGATCAGACTTTCCCCCAATATCGACACCAACGATCTGAATACCAAGATTGGTGCAGCCAGAAAGTTCCTGACCAAGGGAGACAGAGTAAAGATCACCCTGAGATTCCGCGGCAGAGAGATGGCACACATGAACAACAGCAAGCATATCTTGGATGATATTGCACAGAGCCTGTCCGATATTGCGGTAGTGGAAAAAGCTCCCAAGGTAGAAGGCAGAAGCATGACTATGTTTTTAACTGAGAAGCGTTAATTCGTACAGTTAAAAAGTGCCGGGATCCGGCACGATAGATTAAGTAAAGTTTAGGAGGAACTCGTTATGCCCAAAATGAAGACAAGCAGAGCAGCAGCTAAGCGCTTTAAAGCAACAGGAACCGGTAAGTTAAAGAGATCTAAAGCTTACAAGAGCCATATCTTAACCAAGAAATCTACCAAGAGAAAACGTAATCTGAGAAAGCCTGCAATTACGGATGCAACTAATGTTAAGAATATGAAGAAGATTTTACCTTATTTATAATTCAGGCGAGGAGGAAATAAGACATGGCAAGAATTAAAGGTGGCTTAAATGCCAAGAAGAAACACAATAGAGTATTAAAGCTTGCAAAGGGCTACAGAGGCGCAAGAAGCAAGCAGTACAGAGTAGCAAAGCAGTCTGTTATGAGAGCTCTGACCAGCTCTTATGCAGGTAGAAAAGAGAGAAAGCGTCAGTTCAGACAGCTGTGGATCGCTCGTATCAATGCAGCAGCCAGAATGAACGGTTTATCTTACAGCAAGTTCATGTACGGTCTGAAGCTTGCAGGCGTTGATATGAACAGAAAGATGTTGGCGGATCTGGCAGTTAATGATGCAGAAGGTTTCAAGACTCTTGCAGAGCTGGCTAAGTCCAAGATTGCATAATTAAAGCAACTGTTAAGGCTGGACACACTGTTTTCGGATGGTGCGGACAGCCTTTCTTTTTTTGTAACTATTCAGAACCATGGAACTATCACGAAATATTCATCGAATGCTTGCATTCGTAAAGATATTATGTGATAGTTATAGGGTGACAGAATAGTTACTGATTAGAAGAGGAGACGATTATGATAAATCCCGGAATGATGATGAAACTGATGAATGCTAAGAATACCTTCGAGAGCAATCATCCCAAATTTGCAGCCTTTGTAAGCAGATTTTTTATGGGTGGAGCGATCACGGAAGGAACCATTATCGAGATCACGATCACAAGACCCGGTGAAGAGCCCGTGTCCACGAATCTGAAGGTACAGAAATCCGATCTGGATCTGGTAGAGGAGCTTAAGAATCTGAGATGAAGATAATATTTTTTGATATTGACGGAACCTTAATATGCGGAGGAAGTGAACGGATGTCAGAGAGCACGAAGGAAGCCATCCGCATCGCCAGAGCCAACGGTCATATCTGCATGATCAACACCGGGCGTACGAAACGGCTGGTAGGGGAAAATCTTACCGGACAGGTGGAATTCGACGGATTGTTATTAGGCTGCGGAACGGAGATTGAATATCATGGAAAACAGCTGATGCACAAGACATTTTCCATGGAGGAGTCTAAGGCAATTCTGGCAGCTATGAAAAAATATCATGTGGATGCCGTCCTGGAAGGCAGCAGGGAAGACTATGCACCCAGAGGAGAAGAAGTATTTACCGAGACTTTCCGTCATATGGCACGTGAGATTGAGAATAGAAAATACGATCGCTATGCCAATGCACCGGGCAACTACGATAAATTATATGCCTATGCAGAGACTCCGGCGGGAATGGACGGAATGAAGAGTGACCTGTCGGAAATACTGGATTTTATCGACAGAGAACAAGGATTTTACGAGATTGTCCCCAAAGGATATTCCAAGGCAACTGCAATCCATTATATTACAGAATATCTGAATATTCCGATGGAAGACACAGTAGCTATCGGGGATAGCAATAACGACCTGCCGATGCTTCAGTGTGCCCACATCAGCATTGCCATGGGCAATTCCAGTAAACAGGTGCTGGAAGCAGCAGATTATATCACCACGGACGTGGATAAAGACGGCATCTGGAATGCTTTGAAGTGGTTGGGAGTCTTGGATAAGTAAAATGGATAAGCAAATAAGTAAAATGGTAAAAATGTAAAAATAGTAGTAATAGTGAAAATAATAAAAATTAGGACTGGTAAATTAAAGGAACATGGAGTATAATATCTTATGTTCCTTTGCAGATATGGTTCATCGGTAGAACGCTAGCTTCCCAAGCTGGAAAGGCGGGTTCGATTCCCGTTATCTGCTTATTTGAAATTTCGTTGAAAGTGCGGGAAAGCCAATATTTATCGGCATTCCCACACTTTTCATTATTTCCGAATCAAAAGCATTTTTGCCTAAAAATGCAACACGCCTTACAGGTTCAATTTCTGAATCAGAGCATCCTGCAATACCTGTGAAAAATTTACATTCATGTCTGTAGCAGCTTCATTCAGCCATTCAGGAATGGAAAGAGTTTTTTTGATGGCTTTGGAGTTATGCTTTTTCTGGTATGCTATGAGGTCAAAGGGCACAATTATACAGAAGGTATCGGAAACTGCAGTGATGGCATAGGGCTCTGTGGCCGGGGGAAGAGATTCCCTATTCTCTATACGGGAGACTACGGCAAGACCAAGTGCATCCCATGCCATTTCGTAGGCATCCTGCATATTTTCCCCCTGTGTCATACATTCGGGGAAATCCGGGAAGGTGATCCAAAAGCCTCCTTCTTCTGCTTTATGAAAAAGTGCCGGATAAAAAAGTTTTTTCATTTTGGTTCTCCTTGTTAATATTTGTTATTTTAAGCCAGCTTGTTTCAGAATTGCCTGTTCCAGACCTTTTTTTATGTCTTTGCAATGGTAAGGAACAATAACGGTTTTATGAGTATCGGTGTTCTTCAGCTTTACATGGGAGCCGTTCTGGCTGATAATAGCAAAACCGTTTTTTAATAGGAGTTTGATCATCTCCTGTGAGGTCATAGGCATCTTTTGTATCTCCTTTCCTACCTCAAATTCATTTTAATACGTAATATTACGTATGTCAATAAATAATACGTAATATTACATACAAAAAGAACGAGGTAATAGTAGTGTGTTGGGGTAAAATAAAACTATACTTTGAAAAGACAGAATATTTCAGAATAGCATCAGCCGCCGAGTGTTCTACGGGATATTCAATAAGGTGAACCTAGACACTGGCGATACGGGCGAACCGCACTCCTCCCGGAACTGATGCCAAGGTCATTATATAACGATACGCAGAAGGACACAATGGAAAGTGTCAGTTTTGCGTATCTTTTTATGGGTTGACAATAATCCGATTTCGGATAAAAACAAACAGATGCAACGATGTAGTTACAGGAGGAAAGCGATATGGAAGAGGAAAGCAGAAAATCTTTTGCGCAGATCACATTGTACAATCAGCTGATCAAAGAGATGGATGACCTGTACCGGGTCTATGCAAAAAACTGTAATCTGTCGGAGACGGCTTTCTGGATTCTGTATTGTATCCGGGAACGGGAAAAAGAGGCGTTTACCCAGAGGGAGATCTGCGACTATTGGTTCTACACGCCCCAGACAGTGAATTCCGCACTGAAAAATATGACGGAGGAAGGTCTGCTTATTCTGCGGACGGAGGAAGACAACCGCAAGAATAAGAGGATATATCTCACAGAGAAGGGGAAAGAGACTGTGGAGAGGATCGTGGTTCCGCTGATGGATGCGGAGCGCCGGGCATTGGCGGCGATAGGAGAGCAGGAGGCAGAAATATTCCTGAAAACTATGAAAAAACATACGGAATTTTTCCGAGAAGAAATAGAGGAACTGACAAGACAAGGGGATCCCGCGTGATCGCAGGAACCTCCGATGATGACACGAAAACGATGCCTGCATAATGCGCAGAAGTATCTGTTGAGAAAGTGCTGGAAGGCATGCGGGTAATAGTAAGGCATGAGGTTATTATGAAAATACAGTTATCTGATCATTTTAGTTATAAACGGCTGCTGCGTTTCGTGGCACCGTCCATTTTAATGTTGTTATGTACTTCGGTGTACAGTATCGTCGATGGCTTTTTTGTATCCAACTATGTGGGAAAGACGCCTTTCGCCGCCCTGAATCTGGTGATGCCGGTGCTGATGGGTGTGGGAACTCTTGGATTCATGGCAGGTACCGGAGGAAGCGCCGTGGTCTCCATGACGCTGGGAGAAGGGAAAAAGGAACTGGCTAACGAATTTTTTTCGCTGATCGTATATGTGACACTGGCGGTGTCAATCGTGGTGGGATTCATCTGTTTTGCACTGGCACCGCAGATCGCACTGGCACTGGGAGCAAACGGAGAACTGGAAGCGGACTGCGTGCGTTATTCCAGAATCTTGTTTTTGTCCTCCCCGGCATTTGTTATGCAGTATTTGTTCCAGAGCTTTTTTATCGCAGCGGAGAAGCCGGCTTTGAGTTTAAAGGTAAATGTGATCGCAGGACTGACCAATGCGGTGTTAGATTATGTGTTGATCGTGGTATTTCCTTTGGGACTGGTGGGAGCAGCACTGGCTACCGCAGCGGGACAGCTCGTCGGCGGAATCATCCCTGTAATCTATTTTTTCAGAGAGAACGGCAGCTTACTGCAGCTGGGGAAGGCGAAGTGGCATGGAAAAGTCATCCGGCAGACTGTGACCAACGGATCTTCTGAGCTGGTGACAAATATCTCTACCTCTATCGTTAGCATCCTGTATAACTTCCAGCTGATGGAAGCAGCAGGCGAGAATGGTGTGGCGGCTTACGGCATCATCATGTACGTGGACATTATTTTCATGACCTTGTATCTGGGATATTCCCTGGGATCTGCTCCTATCGTCAGCTTCCATTACGGTGCGGGCAATCATGCGGAACTGAAAAATCTTTGCCGGAAAAGTCTGGTCATTATCTCAGCCTGCGGTGTGATTCTGCTGACCGCTTCTCAGATTCTGGCCGGACCGTTAGTAAAAATCTTCGCAAACTACGATCAGGAGTTATTGGAGATGACCACCTGGGGATTTCGGATCTATGCCATTGCTTTCATGGTCCGCGGCATGAACGTGTGGGGTTCCTCCTTCTTCACAGCCCTGAACAACGGAGCCGTATCCGCAGCAATCTCTTTCCTGCGTACCTTCGTGTTCCAGATCGTCATCGTGCTGATCTTGCCGAAACTGATCGGCATTACCGGTGTATGGCTGTCCATCGTACTGGCAGAGTTCCTGGCACTGTTTGTGACAATAGGATTCCTGATCGCCAAGAGAAAAAAATATCATTATGCGTAACTATTCAGAGCCATGCAAACAGCGTTCTGCGAATCCTTCGGATTGTTTCCTTGACAGAAAAATGACAAATACTTATACTGAAAATGCACTTTGTTCTCTATAAAAGCGCAGAAACGAGGAAATGAAAATGGGTGTTTTATCGAACTTAGAACCGAAGAAAGTATTTTACTATTTTGAAGAGATCACGAAGATCCCTCACGGCTCCGGCAATGTGGAGCAGATCAGCGATTTCCTGGTGGACTTTGCGAAAGCACATAAGCTTTTCTATATACAGGATGCTATGAAAAATGTCATTATGGTCAAGGAGGCAACTCCCGGATACGAGAATGAACCGGTGGTGATCCTGCAGGGACATATGGACATGGTAGCGGTGCAGACACCGGATTGCACCATGGATATGAAGACGGAAGGACTGAAGGTAGGAATCGACGGAGACAGCGTCTATGCGGAGAATACCAGCCTCGGCGGCGATGATGGTATTGCTGTGGCTTATGCACTGGCATTATTGGATTCCGAGGACATCAGGCATCCCCGTTTGGAAGTCATCATTACGGTGGATGAGGAAGTCGGTATGGACGGAGCCAGAGAGATTGACCTGTCTATGTTACAGGGTCATCGCATGATCAATCTGGATTCCGAGGACGAAGGCATTTTCCTGACCAGCTGTGCTGGCGGTGCCAGAGTGAACTGCCGTTTCCCGATGAAAAAACAGGAGCTTACGGGCGTGCGCTATGAGGTGGAAGTCTCCGGCCTCTTAGGAGGACATTCCGGCGGAGAGATACATAAGGAAAGGGGCAATTCCAATTGTATCCTGGGAAGACTTCTGTGGAAGCTGTCTGAGAAAATGCCTGTAGGACTGGTATCTGCGGACGGAGGACTGGCAGACAATGCCATCCCCAGACAGACGAAAGCAGTCGTCGTAGTAGAGGAGAAAGATGCGGAAAGCTTAGAGCAGCAGGTAGCAGCTTTGGCAGCAGAACTGGGTGACGAACTTGCCACCAAGGATCCGGACGTAAAGGTAACCGCAAAAAGATTAGCAGACACTGCAGAGACAACCACCTGTGCTACGCCGGAAGCTACAAAACGTGTGGCAGCCTTTTTGCAGGCGACTCCCAACGGCGTACAGGCGATGAGCGCAGATATGCCGGGGCTGGTACAGACTTCTCTGAATCTGGGTATCCTGAAAGCAGATGCGGAAGTTTTGCGGGCAGAGTATTCTGTCAGAAGCAGCGTGGAAAGTGAGAAAGATAACCTGATCGCAAAGCTTTCTGCACTGGTGGAACTGACAGGCGGCGATTACGTGGTGACCGGAGATTATCCCGGCTGGAAATACCGTGTGCATTCTCCACTGCGGGAAAAAATGGTGAAGCTGTATGCGGAAATGTACGGCACTGAGCCCAAGGTGGAGGCTATCCATGCAGGACTGGAGTGCGGACTGTTAGGCAGCAAGATCACAGACCTTGATTGTGTATCCATGGGACCGGATATGAAGGACATTCATACGACCGAGGAGACCTTAAGCATATCTTCCACGAAGAGAGTATGGGAATATCTGGTAAGGGTTCTGGAGACGAAGGACTGACTGAATTTGAGTAACAGGAAGTCCAGAGAAGCCAATAAGATAGAAACGATCGAAAAATGTAAAGAGTTAGCAAATTGAAAAAGCTAAAATATAAATAACGTTGGAGGAAATACACTGTCACGGCGGTGTCAATAAAAAATGAGCGATAAGATTTTATTCCAGTGTGACTATAATGAGGGAGCGCATCCGAAGGTGCTGGAGCGCCTGGTGCAGACCAATATGGAGCAGACACCGGGCTACAGTGAGGATAAATACTGTGAAGAGGCGCGCGCGAAGATCCGTAAGGCCTGTGGGGATGACAGCCTGGCAGTCCATTTCCTGGTAGGTGGGACCCAAACCAATGTCACAGTGATCAATGCAGCACTTCGCAAGCACCAGGGCGTGCTCTGCGCTGTCACGGGACATATCAATGTCCATGAGACTGGTGCGGTGGAAGCCTGCGGACATAAGGTACTGGGACTAGAAAGCCCCGACGGTAAGATCACGGCAGCACAGGTAGCAGAGGCTTACGAAGCCCATATTCACAACGACAGCTTTGAGCACATGGTACAGCCGAAAATGGTTTATATTTCCAATCCCACCGAGGTGGGAACCATTTACAGCAAAGCGGAACTGACCGCTCTGTCCGAGACCTGTCACAAATATGGACTGTATCTGTTCTTAGATGGCGCCAGACTGGGCTACGGACTGGCAGCGCCGGACAACGATCTGACATTGCCGGATATCGCGGCACTTTGCGATGTCTTTTACATTGGTGGAACCAAGGTCGGTGCATTGTTCGGAGAAGCAGTAGTGATCAAAAATCCGGAGCTTGCACAGGATTTCCGGTATATTATCAAGCAGAATGGCGGCATGCTTGCCAAGGGAAGACTGCTGGGACTGCAGTTTGATGCGCTTTTCACAGATGGTCTCTATCAGGAGATCTCCGCCCATGCCATTGCCATGGCGGAGAAGCTGCGGGAAGCATTTACGGCGAAGGGCTACAACTATCTGGCGCCCAACCGGACGAACCAGATCTTCGTCATTGTGCCGGATGCACACCTGGCGAAGATTTCAGAACAGTTCGAGTACAGCTATGACCAGCGGATCGATGCCACACACAGCTGCGTGCGATTCTGTACCAGCTGGGCCACGAAGGAAGAAAATGTGGATTCACTGATCCGGTGCGTGGAAAAATTATAATATGTTTGGAAGATTCCGCAAGCCGGGAAAGGTTTGCGGAATTTTAAAAATCAGTAATCAATGAGGTATAGAACAGAGGAGAAAACACATGGATAAAGAAATGACCAATGCCATTCAGTTAAGCATCATTTCAGTGGTTATTGGGCATTGTTTGTTAGTTTAACGATTATAGGAATTGTAAAAATACTGATGGTCTATTTCAAATTTGAACAAGGTAAAAAGATAATTACCGCTTTGTCTGTAGGACTTAGTATAATTGCTGTTTTGTTTTTGGCTATGGCAAGAGAGCCGTATGCGATAACCGTAATGTTCTTATTATTGTTTATTAAAGGCGGTCTGCTTTATAAACAAGCTAAGGCAGGTCAATGAGATATCCGATGAGGTCTTCTGTTAATCGGTCAATGAAGGTGGCATATGAAGGATAAATCATTGGGAAATGATTTATGGAAAGGGGACGGGAAATGACAGAAAACAGTTATAATACACCCTGTGGCTGCATTCATTATTTTGTAAATATAATAGATAAACAGAAAATTACGTTAGTGTTTTTACCGGGACTTACGGCAGACCATAGGCTTTTTGAAAAGCAGACAGAATATTTTGAGAAGAGACAGAATGTGTTTGTATGGGATGCACCATCACATGCATTATCCAGACCATTTACGAATAATTACAGTCTGTCTGACATGGCAGAATGGCTTTATGAAATCTTAGTAAAAGAAGAAATTTATAATCCCATAATTATCGGTCAGTCTATGGGGGATATCTGGCTCAAATGTATATGGAATTATATCCGGATAAGATAAAAGGCTTTATCTCCATTGATTCTGCACCTCTTCAAAAGTCTTATATGACCGCAGTGGAAATATGGCTTCTTGAAAGAGCAGAGCCATTATATAAGATATATCCATGGAAAGTGCTTCTTAGGGCAGGGTCAAGAGGGTGCGCAGAGACGGATTATGGTCAGAATCTTATGCGGAAGATGATGATGTCCTATGATTCAGATCCTGAAGAATATGCAAGGCTCGCCGGTTTTGGGTACAGAATGCTTGCTGAGGCAATCAAAGCAGATCTGCCATATCGTATCAGTTGTCCGGCACTTCTTATCTGTGGAGAAAAGGATAAAGCAGGTTCAGCAAAAAGCTATAATAAGAAATGGCATCAGAGAGACGGTTTACCGCTTAAATGGATAAAAAATGCCGGTCATAATTCCAATACTGACCAACCGGATGAAGTAAACAGACTGATAGAAAAATTTTTCAGCGAGGTAGATGGGAAAGGAGTGTCTGGATGATTAAGTGGAGCTCATAAGCATGCTGAAATTGTGTTTGTTAAGCCCCACTAAATCTTGAGTACTGGGGGTTAATTTATAATTTCTTTGTGCTAAGCCCCGTTGGCGTTCTGAAAGTGGGGCGTAAATCTTTAAAATGTTTCAGATAAGCCCCGTTGGCGTTCTGAAAGCGGGGCGTAAATCTTAAAATGTTTCAGATAAGCCCCGTTGGCATTCTGAAAGCGGGGCGTAAATCTTAAAATGTTTCAGATAAGCCCCGTTGGCGTTCTGAAAGCGGGGCGTAAATCTTTAAAATGTTTCAGATAAGCCCCGTTAGTGTTTCGATAGTGGGGCGTAATCTACCAAAATTCTACAGTATACCCCGATGACTTCCAAGCAGAAAGATTCAATACGCATATGTGGCTATAGGGAAACACCAAAAGGAAACATAGAGAAAATCAGAAAAGTACCATGATACAACATGAAATGTAACAAAAAAAGTCCTTGAAAATCAAGGACTTTACAATGAATCGGAGTGGCGGGATTCGAACTCGCGACCTCCGCCTCCCTAAGACGGCGCTCTAACCAAGCTGAGCCACACCCCGGAACGAAAATTATCATAGCATAGAATTTTATAAAAAGCAAGCCATTTTTTAAATTTTTCAAATTTTTTCTACAATTTTCAAAAGCAAAAGACGTCAAAACCTCGTAAAAAGATTTTGACGCCTATACATGAATCGGAGTGGCGGGATTCGAACTCGCGACCTCCGCCTCCCTAAGACGGCGCTCTAACCAAGCTGAGCCACACCCCGAAACGCAAGTAAGATAATACCATGGAATTTTACAAAAAGCAAGAGTTTTTTTATAAAAAGTTAATTTGCCCATTTTGAGTCTATTGTCGTACAATATAATGAGTATAAGGAAGTCAACATGTTTACATGATTGACGAACGACAACCTTAGCGAATGAATATCCTGTGAAGTAAGATGTAGAGTACGATGGTACGAATGCGTGAGCTTATAATAGAATTACATAAGCTATATCGAGGAAGAACAGAAAATAATACATAAAACAGTGGAGGACAGGCTATGGCCAATACAACGAAACTGGCGTTGGAAGCAGCTTTGAAAAAAGAACTTCTCACGAAGTCTCTGGATAAGATCACCATTAACGAACTTGCAGAGGACTGCGGCATCAGCCGGATGGCTTTTTACTATCATTTCAAGGACATCTATGATCTGGTAGAGTGGGTCTGCGTGGAAGACGGCACGAAGGCACTGCAGGGGAAGAAGACCTACGAGAACTGGCAAGAAGGCTTCTGCCAGATTTTCGAGGCAGTGCAGGAGAATAAACCTTTCATTATGAATGTCTACCGCTGCGTGGATCGCCAGAAGATCGAAAGCTACTTAAACAAGTTGACCTACCAGCTCATTGCGGACGTGGTGGAGGAAAAGTGCACCGGCATGCAGGTAGCGGAGGAACACAAGGAATTCATTGCCGGATTTTACAAATACGGTTTTGTGGGTGTGATGTTAGACTGGATTGATCGGGGAATGAAGGACGATTATCATAAGATCGTTGAAGAACTGGCAATCACTCTTTACGGAAACATCAGCCGCTCCATCGAGAATTTTGAGCACACGGAAAAGAAATTCTGAAATAGTATAAGTACTTTACAAAAAGGGCAGGATGATAAAAACTTTATCATTTATCCTCTTTTGTAAATTGGTTTTCTTATAAAAAAGAAGTAGGATACTATTTGTAAACAGAAAAACATTTGAGAGTCATCAAAGAAAGGTGGTAATCATTATGGCAAAAAAGAATAATATCGGACTGGGACTGGCAGCGCTGGCAGTAGGTGCAGGCGCAGTGGCAGCAGTAACCAAGGGACATAAGGCAGAGGTGAAGAAAGAGGAGAGAAAGGCAGCTGTCAAGGCAGCCAAGAAAGACTACCGTAACACTGAGCTTGGGAGATATGACAAGAACAGCAAAGGCATTTATTATTCCAACGGTAACTACGAAGCCTTCGCAAGACCTAAGAAGCCTACAGGAGTGGACGAGAAGAATGCTTACATCGTAGGCAGCGGATTGGCATCTTTAGCAGCAGCGTGTTTCCTGGTACGTGACGGACAGATGCCCGGTTCCCATATTCACATCTTAGAGGCAATGGATATCGCAGGCGGTGCCTGTGACGGTATTTTTGATCCTGCCAGAGGCTATGTCATGCGTGGCGGACGTGAGATGGAGAACCATTTTGAATGTCTGTGGGATCTATTCCGCAGCATTCCCTCTCTGGAAGTACCCGGAGCCAGCGTGCTGGATGAGTATTACTGGCTGAACAAGGAAGATCCCAACTATTCTCTGTGCCGTGCAACGAAGGATTGTGGACAGGATGCCCATACCGATGGCAAGTTCAACTTAAGCCAGAAGGGCTGCATGGAGATCATGAAGCTGTTCATGACAAAGGACGAGGATCTGTATGACAAGACCATCGAAGATGTTTTCGATGATGAAGTATTTAACTCCACCTTCTGGTTATACTGGAGAACCATGTTCGCTTTCGAGAACTGGCACAGTGCACTGGAAATGAAGCTTTACTTCCAGAGATTCATCCATCATATTTCCGGACTGCCTGACTTCAGTGCCCTGAAGTTCACCAAGTACAACCAGTACGAGTCTCTGATCCTTCCCATGAAGAAGTATCTGGAGGCAGCAGGTGTGGACTTCCAGTTCAACACCGAAGTGACAAATGTTATTTTTGATATCAATGACGGCAAAAAGGTGGCAAAGGCTATCGAGTGCAAGGTAAAAGGTGTAGAGAAGGGCATTGTCCTCACCGAGAACGACCTGGTATTCGTTACCAACGGAAGCTGTACCGAGGGTACTATCTACGGTGACCAGAACCATGCACCCAACGGTGACGCGGAGGTTCGCACCAGCGGCGTATGGAGCCTGTGGAAAAATATCGCAAAACAGGATCCTTCCTTCGGACATCCCGAGAAGTTCTGTTCTGATGTCTCCAAGACTAACTGGGAATCCGCTACCGTGACCACACTGGATGACAAGATCATTCCTTATATCACCAATATCTGCAAGCGTGACCCCAGAAGCGGTAAGGTCGTAACCGGCGGTATCGTAAGCTGCCAGGATTCCAAGTGGCTCATGAGCTGGACAATCAACCGTCAGGGACAGTTCAAGGAACAGGACAAAAATCAGGTATGTGTATGGGTATACGGTCTGTTTACCGACGTACCCGGCGATTATATTAAGAAGCCCATGAAGGATTGTACCGGTAAAGAGATCACCGAAGAGTGGCTGTATCACTTAGGTGTGCCCGTAGAAGATATCGAGGATCTGGCAGAGCACAGCGCAGTCTGCGTACCTACCATGATGCCTTATATTACCGCATTCTTCATGCCCAGAACCAAGGGTGACCGTCCCGATGTCATTCCCGACGGCTGTGTGAACTTCGCTTTCTTAGGCCAGTTTGCAGAGACCCCGAGAGACACCGTGTTCACCACAGAGTATTCCGTGAGAACCGCTATGGAGGCTGTCTACGGACTGTTAGGTGTAGACAGAGGTGTGCCTGAGGTATGGGGAAGTGTATATGATGTCAGAGAGTTATTGGACAGCAGCGTGAAGCTGATGGATGGCATGTCTCCTCTGGAGATTGAACTGCCCGGACCTTTAAATGCACTGAAGAAGCCGCTGCTTCGCGTAATGAAGGGCACTGTAGTGGAAAAACTGTTGCGTGACCACAATGTGAT
>NZ_JAOQJO010000015.1:119977-130509 GCF_025567015.1 Waltera acetigignens
CTGTCAAAAAATTATCAATTTCGGCTTGATATTCTATTGGTAGATTGTTACAATATCAAAGTACTAAAAACCGAGGCCGAAATGCTCCGGTAATGGTTTGGGTTACAAAGTTTTGTCAAAAATATTATAAAAAGGGAGACAAAGAAGTATGAAGAAATGGGTATATTTGTTTACCGAAGGTAATGCAAACATGCGCGAACTGCTTGGTGGTAAGGGCGCGAATCTGGCTGAGATGACCAACATTGGTCTGCCGGTTCCTCAGGGCTTCACCATTACAACAGAGGCATGTACACAGTATTATGAAGATGGACGCGAGATCAATGAAGAGATCCAGGGTCAGATCAACGAGTACATTACTAAGATGGAAGAGATCACCGGCAAAAAGTTCGGCGACCACGAGAATCCTTTGTTAGTATCCGTTCGTTCCGGCGCGAGAGCATCCATGCCCGGTATGATGGATACCATTCTGAACCTTGGTCTGAATGAGACCGTTGTTAACGTAATCGCTGAGAAGTCCGGCAACCCTCGTTGGGCTTGGGACTGCTATAGAAGATTTATCCAGATGTATTCCGACGTTGTTATGGAAGTAGGTAAGAAGTACTTCGAGCAGCTGATCGATGCAATGAAAGAGAAGAAGGGTGTTAAGCAGGACGTTGAGCTTACTGCTGATGATCTGAAGGAGCTGGCTGGCCAGTTCAAGGCTGAGTATAAGGCTAAGATCGGTGTAGACTTCCCTGATGATCCCAAGGAACAGCTGATGGGCGCTATCAAAGCTGTATTCCGTTCCTGGGACAACCCGCGTGCAAACGTTTATCGTCGTGACAACGATATCCCTTATTCCTGGGGTACTGCTGTTAACGTTCAGTCTATGGCATTCGGTAACATGGGTGATGACTGTGGTACCGGTGTTGCATTTACCAGAGATCCGGCTACCGGTGCTAAGGGCCTGTTCGGTGAGTTCCTGACCAACGCACAGGGTGAGGACGTAGTAGCAGGTGTTCGTACACCTATGAAGATCGCTGAGATGGCTGACAAATTCCCTGAGGCATTTGCTCAGTTCCAGGAAGTATGTAAGACTCTGGAAGATCATTACAGAGATATGCAGGATATGGAGTTCACTGTTGAGCATGGTAAGCTGTACATGTTACAGACCAGAAATGGTAAGAGAACCGCTCAGGCAGCTCTGAAGATCGCTTGTGATCTGGTAGATGAGGGCATGAGAACCGAGGAAGAGGCAGTTGCAATGATCGATCCTCGTAACCTGGATACTCTGTTACATCCTCAGTTCGATACCGCTGCTCTGAAGGCTGCAACTCCTATCGGCAAGGGTCTTGGTGCTTCTCCCGGAGCTGCATGTGGTAAGATCGTATTCACCGCAGAAGATGCAGAAGAATGGCATGCAAGAGGAGAGAGAGTTGTTCTGGTTCGTCTGGAGACCTCTCCTGAAGATATCACCGGTATGAAGGCTTCCCAGGGTATCCTGACCGTTCGTGGTGGTATGACCTCTCACGCAGCAGTAGTTGCTCGTGGTATGGGTACCTGCTGTGTATCCGGTTGTGGCGATATCGCTATGGATGAGGAGAACAAGCAGTTCACTCTGGCTGGCAAGACCTTCCATGAAGGTGACTGGCTGTCCATCGATGGTACTACCGGTAACATCTATGATGGCGAGATCAAGACTGTTGATGCTACCATCGCCGGTGAGTTCGGCCGTGTAATGGCTTGGGCTGACAAATATCGTAAGTTAAAAGTTCGTACCAATGCAGATACTCCTGCAGACGCTAAGAAGGCTCGTGAGCTGGGCGCTGAAGGAATCGGTCTGTGCCGTACTGAGCATATGTTCTTCGAAGAGGACAGAATCGCAGCATTCCGTGAGATGATCTGTTCCGACACTGTAGAGGAGAGAGAAGCAGCACTGGAGAAGATTCTGCCTTATCAGCAGAACGACTTCAAGCAGCTGTATGAGGCTTTGGAGGGCAACCCTGTTACCATCCGTTTCCTGGATCCGCCTCTGCATGAGTTCGTTCCTACCGAGGAAGCTGACATTGAGAAGCTGGCTAAGGCACAGGGCAAGAGCGTTGAGACGATCAAGACCATCATCGCTTCCCTGCATGAGTTCAACCCTATGATGGGTCACAGAGGATGCCGTCTGGCTGTTACTTATCCTGAAATTGCCAAGATGCAGACCAAGGCTGTTATCCGTGCGGCAATCGAGGTTAAGAAGGCACATCCCGACTGGAATGTAGAGCCCGAGATCATGATTCCTCTGGTATGTGAAGTGAAGGAGCTTAAGTACGTTAAGAAGATCGTAGTAGAGACCGCTGACGCTGAGATCGCAGCAGCAGGCATCGACATGAAGTACGAAGTAGGTACCATGATCGAGATCCCCAGAGCAGCTCTGACTGCTGATGAGATCGCTAAGGAAGCCGATTTCTTCTGCTTCGGTACCAACGATCTGACCCAGATGACCTTCGGCTTCTCCCGTGATGATGCAGGTAAGTTCCTGAACGCTTACTATGACACCAAGATCTTCGAGAATGATCCGTTCGCTAAGCTGGATCAGACCGGTGTCGGCAAGCTGATGGAGATGGCTATCAAGCTTGGTAAGCCTGTAAATCCTAAGCTGCACGTTGGTATCTGTGGTGAGCACGGCGGAGATCCTTCTTCCGTAGAGTTCTGCCATAGAATCGGTCTGGATTATGTATCCTGCTCACCTTTCCGCGTACCTATCGCAAGACTGGCTGCCGCACAGGCTGCTATCAAGAACCCCCGCAAGTAAGAGTTCTGTCATTCACCATTGGATTTGATGAAGCGCAAACCTTCTATAAATCCCATGGATACGGCATAAAACCGTCAAAATGGCATGATTTGACCGTGGAGGTTTATATCTAATCACCAAAACCCCCGTACATTCCCAATTGGGCAATGTGCGGGGGTTTTTTGTTGTTATTTTGGGCTGTTTGTACAAATCTAAACGGGAACGCAAAAATGTATTCTGATTTCAAAAATACATTTTGTCCATGCTCGCTGCTATTTTCACAGCAGCCAATTCCGTAATTTTGGACGAATTCAGCTTTCAGTAAAGGAGGCCATTATGAGACGAGACGATCAAAGGCAAGCAGTAAAAAACATTCCCTTGGAACAACTGAAGCCATTTAAGAATCATCCCTTTCAGGTACGAGACGATGAGGAATTTCGGCGTCTTGTTGAGAGCATTGAAATTCACGGTGTAATTCATCCAGCGGTGGCTCGCCAGATTGGTGAGGATTGTTATGAACTAATTTCTGGTCATCGACGCAAAGCGGCTTGTGAAGTATTGGGTTACTCTGAGATGCCTGTTTTAGTCCAGTCTATGACGGATGATGAGGCAGTTGTAAACATGGTAGATGCAAACCTTCAGCGTGAAACGATTCTCCCAAGTGAAAGAGCCTTTGCATACAAAATGAAGTTGGTAGCTATGAGCCATCAGGGGCGTAAAGGATTTACTTCCGCCCAACTTGGGCGGAAGTGTGTCGGAAAAGAATCCAGAGAGTTAATTGCTGAACAAGTCGGTCAAAGTCGCAACCAAATTTCTCGCTATATCCGTCTTACTGAATTGATACCAGAAATCCTTGAAATGGTTGATAATCGAAAAATGGCATTGAATCCAGCAGTATCTATTTCCTACTTGGACAAGAAGCAACAGAAGCTACTATATAAGGTAATGGTAGCACTAAAAGCAACCCCATCTATTTCTCAGGCAAAAGCCATCCGAGAAAAGGCCAGTGAATCAGACTTTACAGAAGATTACTTGGTTTGTATCTTATCGGAAAAGAAACCAAACCAGAGAGAGCCGATGATTGTTGAAGAAGAAGAAATCAAGCAGTATTTCCCCTCGCATTACAATAGTGAACAGATGCACAACACGATTTTACTGTTGATTAGAAATTGGAGTAAAAAGCGTGGCTACACACAATAAAAGGTCATTATACCTTGTCACAACAGGGAGCAGAAAAATTTTCTGCTCCTTTTTTTATTTTTTGCGCAACAAACGGCCTCTGCCGTGGCCTACAAGTGAGAGTTACATCTCGTGGACCTTGAAAATTCAGAAGAACATCAGGTACAACCGTCCCTCGGAGAGCCACTCCGGTGATACGCCATGACGCCTACGGGTCGAGCGACTTCCCTATCGCCGGTAAAGAGCTTGATAACTTGAGGCCACGATCCAGGGACAGGGGGAAAACTTACACTCAGCCACAGTCCGAGCGTTAAAAGCGTCGCAGGCAATGGGAGTGTCCGGTACAGAACCGTGATAAATGAATCCTAAATCAAAAGGATGCCGAAATGTTCTTGATTTTAAGAAAACCCAAGGGGGTAGTTTACCCTCTTTACATTCCATCTTCTGTTCAAGACACAGGAGGAAACTGAAATGAACACACAAATTATCGCCATCGCCAACCAGAAAGGCGGCGTTGGCAAGACAACCACCTGCGCAAATCTGGGTATCGGGCTGGCGCAGACGGGGAAGAAAGTTCTGCTGATCGACGGAGACCCGCAGGGCAGCCTGACCATCAGCCTGGGCCATCCCCAGCCGGACAAGCTGCCCTTTACTCTGTCCGACGCGATGGGCCGTATCCTGATGGACGAGCCGATGCGCCCCGGCGAGGGCATCCTGCACCACCCGGAAGGCGTTGACCTGATGCCTGCCGACATCCAGCTCTCCGGCATGGAGGTCTCCCTGGTGAACGCCATGAGCCGTGAGACCATCTTGCGGCAATACCTGGACACGCTCAAGGGACAGTATTCCCATATCCTGATTGACTGTCAGCCCTCCCTGGGGATGCTTACGGTCAATGCGTTGGCGGCTGCCAACAGGGTCATAATCCCCGTCCAGGCGGAGTATCTGCCCGCCAAGGGCCTGGAACAGCTGCTCCAGACGGTCAATAAGGTGAAACGGCAGATCAACCCCAAGCTCCAGATCGACGGTATCCTGCTGACGATGGTGGACAACCGCACCAACTTTGCCAAGGAGATTGCGGCTCTGCTGCGAGAAACCTACGGCAGCAAAATCAAAGTGTTCGGAACTGAGATTCCCCATTCTGTCCGAGCAAAGGAAATCAGTGCCGAGGGCAAGAGTATTTTTGCCCATGACCCCAAGGGCAAAGTGGCCGAGGGTTACAAGAATCTGACCCAGGAGGTGATGAAACTTGAAAAGCAGCGCGAAAAAAATAGAGCTGGCCTCAGTAGATGACCTGTTTTCTACTGAAGAAAGTCGGCAAGACGAGCAACTGGAAAAAATCCAGGAAATTCCCCTATCTGAACTGCATCCGTTCAAGGATCACCCCTTCAAGGTCAAGGATGATGATGCAATGATAGAAACCGCAGACAGCATCAAAAAGTATGGCGTGTTGGTTCCTGCGATTGCCAGACCTCTGCCTGATGGCAGTTATGAGCTGGTAGCCGGACACAGACGCCGCAGAGCCAGCGAGTTGGCCGGAAAAGAAACCATGCCTGTCATTGTGCGCGACTTGGATGACGATGCTGCCACAATTATTATGGTTGACAGCAATTTGCAGCGAGAAAATCTGCTCCCCAGTGAAAGGGCCTTTGCCTACAAAATGAAGCTGGAAGCCATTAAACATCAGGGAGCAAGAACAGACCTGACTTCTGTTCAAGTTGAACAGAAGTTGAGCGCCAGAGACCAGGTGGCAAAAGAAGCCGGTGAACGAAGCGGTATCCAGGTAATGCGATATGTTCGTTTGACTGAGCTGATTCCAGAGCTTTTGGATATGGTGGATGAAAAGAAAATCGCATTTAATCCAGCCTATGAACTCTCTTTTTTGAAACCGGACGAACAGCAAATGCTGGTGGAAACAATGGACTATGAGCAGGCTACCCCTTCTCTCTCTCAGGCTCAGCGAATGAAAAAGTTCAGCCAGGATGGGAAATTGTCAGAAGATGTGATGCTTGCCATCATGTCAGAGGAAAAAAAGGGTGATCTGGATAAAGTGACCTTGAGCAGCGATACCTTGCGAAAGTATTTCCCCAAAAGCTATACACCGGCCAAAATGCAGGAAACCATTATTAAACTGCTGGAACAATGGCAGAAAAAACGCCAACGAGATCAGGAACGATGAAGGGAGAGCCTATGAAAGATATTGCAGCAAGGGAGCTGAAAGGCCACAACATTCTTGCAGTGGAGCGATTTTGGGACAGCACTTGCTGGATGATTGAGTTTACTGTCTTGCGTCCCAGCACTGCTTATGGAAGCCCCGGAGATGAAATGCGGCTGTTTTTGACTGAGGACGGTTATCAGGCCGCCCTGCAAAGCCAGCAGCGCCGGGAGATCAAGATCAAGCGTTACGCTCGTGTGATTGAGGGACATATCCTCGATTTCAAACCGGGAAAACGCCGCCGCTCATAAACCCATACAACGAAAGGAAAGGAATGAATATGTGTACTGTAAGAGAAATCCGAGAAGCTATTCAAGAAGATTGCCGCTCACAGCGTGATATGGAATCCACCTAGATTGACCGTGTTTTTCAAACCTTACCATTTTCTCAGGAAAGGGATCTGTTTGATAAACCACCAATGCCAAAACGCCCCTACCGACGCAAGAAAAAAGATACAGACAGACCCTAACCGCTGCCACAATTCTCTTATGAATTGCGGCTTTTTTCATACCTGAGAAATGAAAGGAGTGAAGTAAATGGCTGTTTTTCGTGTAGAACGCACTGGCGATTACACGGTTATGAGCAATTTCCATCTAAAGGATAAACGGCTTTCTTTGAAGGCAAAGGGTCTCTTGTCGCAGATGTTATCTCTGCCAGATGACTGGGATTATACGCTGTCAGGACTCAGCTATATCAATCGAGAAAGCAAAGATGCAATCCGCTCTGCTGTCAATGAGCTTGAAACAGCCGGATACATTCGGCGCAGACAGACAACTGATGCTTCTGGTAAATTCGCAGCCAATGAGTATACCATTTTTGAGCGTCCCATCGAGGGAGAACCGATGTTGGATAAGCCGTCGTCGGAAAACCCGATAACGGTAAACCCGTCAGCGGTAAATCCGTTACCGGAAAATCCAACACAATTAAATACTAAGAAATCAAATACCCAAAAACAAAATACTCATGGATCAAATACCGATTCCATTCCCTTCCGGGAAACAGCGGCGGCAATACCGCCGGAACGGAAAGGAAGGGATGCGATGTCTGTCACAGAGATAGAAAATTATCGGGAATTGATTTTGGAGAATATCGAGTATGACTGTCTGAAGCAGCGTTATCCTCTCTACCTGGATGACCTGAATGAGATTGTAGAGCTGTTGGTAGAAACGGTCTGTGCCAAACGAAAGACCACCCGGATCTCTGGTGCGGACTTTCCTCACGAGATTGTACGCTCCCGCTTTTTGAAGCTGGACAGCTCTCACATCGAGTTTGTCATGGACTGTCTGCAAAAGAACACCACTCAGGTACGCAACATCAAGCAGTACCTGCTCGCGGTGCTGTTCAATGCGCCTACCACCATGAACAATCACTTCACTTCATTGGTCAACCACGATATGCACGCAGGCGGCTGGTAATCGGCCGCTTTTGTATTACACCAAAGGAGGCACAGCATGAATCAGATTGAGATTTTCAATAGTCCAGAGTTTGGAAGCATTCGAGTAATCGAGGAAAATGGGAAATACCTGTTTTGCGGCGCTGATGTTGCAAAATCTCTGGGATACAAAGATACAGTAAATGCCCTAAAGACACATTGCAGAGAAGGTGGGGTGGCGTTTTACCACCTCACCGATAATTTGGGGCGTAAACAGAAAGCTAAATTCATCAGCGAAGGAAACCTGTATCGCTTGATTGTCCACAGCAAATTGCCATCGGCAGAACGATTTGAAAAATGGGTCTTTGACGAGGTTCTTCCTACCATTCGCAAGCATGGGTCCTATCTCACAAAAGAAAAGCTATGGGAAGTAGCCACTTCACCGGAGGCACTGCTCAAGCTCTGCTCAGATCTCCTGGCTGAACGAGAGGAGAATGTATCTCTGCGCATAGCAAACGCACAGCTGGAGGGTAAAGCCGCTTTCTATGACCTGTTTATTGATTTGGAGCATAGCACCAATCTCAGAACTACTGCCAAAGAGCTTGCTGTCCCGGAACGCCGCTTTGTCCGATTTCTTCTGGAAAAGCGTTTTGTGTACCGCACTGCGTCCGGCAATGTACTGCCCTATGCAAAGCCAGCCAATGAAGGGCTGTTTTGTGTAAAGGACTACTGCAATCACGGTCATACCGGTTCTTATACGCTGATAACTCCGCAAGGCAAGCTGTATTTTGCCCAGCTTCGGGAGATGATCTTGCTGGTCTCATAAGAACGGAAGGGAAGTGGGTTTTATGCAGGAAGGCAAAACAATCGGTCAGCTGATGGAGGAAATGCGCCAGAAGGCCGGGGCGCAGAACTACCACGGCCATGACTACATGGATCTTCAGCGATTTGCGGAGAATACCCGGCACATGGTTATTTTTGATGTGCTGACCGATGACTCCCCGGTGGGCTGGAAAGGAGAACGGACCCGCCTGTTTTTGTCAGATATAGGCTATGAAAAAGCGCTGGACAGTCAGGCAAAGGGGCAGATCAAAATTCTCAGCCATGCAAAGGTCAGAAATGGAGATTTGTTTTATGACCACAAAGAACAGATACGATAGGAGGTATCCGATATGAATGAGGAAAAGAAAGTACCCTTCAAGTGGGAATATGGGGAAGAAACCATATCGCTGCAACTTGGGATGTATGCGAATAATCAGCGGCTTTATATCGGCATGATTACCCATACAGAAGATGGGGCGGAACCGTTTGCAGATATGACGGTGAACCTTCCGGGGTATTCTCTGGACCCCGGAGAGGCGTTTATTTCCGGTGACATCAGCAAGGACCTGCTGCGATTCATCAAAGAGAACAAATTGGGGAAGGTGCTTCCCTACCAGGTGCAGTCCGGTTATGGAAAATATTCTGCTGTTGCCTTTGATCTGGAGAAGTTGAAGGCATTTGACCCCAAAGGTGTGGCAGAGTTTCGGAAAGAGTGGAATCTGCCGGATAAGAAGCCGGTAAAGAAAAAGAGCCGAGGGATGGAGCGATAAAGAAATATCTTCTCCGGCGGCTGGTGGTTCCGCCTTAGAAAGAAATGCACCACCCCTGCACACTCTGTGGAAAGGAGGCGATGAAAATGCAGGAAGAAGTGGAAAACAGGACTTTAACGCTGGTTGTCAGTGGAACAAAGTTCACCGGTCGGCTGCTTAAAGCTGCCATCAGCAAGTACATGGCCCACTGCAAGGAAAAGAAGCTGCAAAAGCAGAGAAGCCGTGACGCTCCTGTGACACCTCACGGCAAACAGACCGTCAAGCAGCTCATTGGTCAGAATCAGGGGATCTCCAATATTGAGATCACAGACCCTTCCATCAAGGAATTTGAGAAGATCGCCCGGAAATATGGTGTGGACTATGCGGTGAAGAAAGACCGCAGCAGCTCCCCACCCAAGTACCTGATCTTTTTCAAGGGCCGTGACGCCGATGCGCTGACCGCTGCATTTACCGAGTACACCAGCAAAAAGGTCAAGAAGGCCGAGAAAACGGAACGCCCGTCTGTGCTGGCAAAACTCAGTCAGTTCAAAGAGATGGTCAAAAATGCCGTGGTGGACCGCACCAAGCGAAAGGAGCTGGAACGATGAAAAAGCAGTTTGACATCAAAAAGCTCGTTTTGCTGAACCTGCCCTATCTTCTGATGGGGCTGTTTGCTACCAACTTCGGGGAGGCATGGCGACTGGCTCAGGGGGCAAATGCCTCAGAGAAATTCCTTTCCCTGTTTGCTGTCCTGCCTGGGGCGTTGCAAAGTTTCTGGCCCAGCCTGCACCCGTTGGATCTGCTGGTGGGGCTGTGCTGCGGTGCTGGCCTGCGTCTGGCGGTGTATCTCAAAAGTAAAAACGCCAAGAAGTACCGTCACGGCATGGAGTATGGTTCTGCCCGTTGGGGAACCCGTGAGGATATTGCTCCCTATATCGACTCGGTGTTCCAGAACAATGTCATTCTCACAAAAACCGAAAGCCTGACCATGAACAGCCGCCCCAAAGACCCAAAGACCGCCAGAAACAAAAATGTGCTGGTGATCGGCGGCTCCGGTTCCGGTAAGACCCGCTTCTGGCTCAAACCGAATTTGATGCAGATGCACAGTTCTTATGTGGTCACAGACCCGAAGGGAACCATTTTGGTGGAGTGCGGGAAAATGCTCCAAAGGGGCGCACCCAAACTGGGAAAGGACGGAAAGCCCATGAAGGATAAGCACGGTAAGGTCATCTATGAGCCTTACCGGATCAAGGTCCTAAATACCATCAACTTCCGAAAATCAATGCACTATAACCCTTTCGCCTATATCCATAGCGAAAAGGACATCTTGAAGCTGGTCACAACGCTGATCGCCAACACCAAAGGCGCGCGCCCAGATAGGGCGTAGTAAGAAGTAGAATCAGGCACTACCCACTCAGATAACAGTGGAAACGACCC